>DATMPC010000111.1 GCA_035567895.1 Terriglobales bacterium
TTACGACCAAGAGCTCGGGCGAAAGGAGCCAACGTATGTTGATTATAGGTTGTGATTTTCATCCGAGTGGGCAACAGGTCTTTGGCATGGACAATGAGACCGGTGAAGTGTTTGCCGAGCAATGGCTGGACCACAGTGGGAAGGCGGTAGCGGAGTTTTATTCGTCGCTTCCGGCCGGAGCCGAGGTGGGAGTAGAGAGCACGGGCAATCTGTTGTGGTTCGAGCGGGTATTGGCCAAGTACGGACATCGGCTGCGGATCGGGGATGCGCTGCAGATCCAGAAGCAGGAGACGCGCAAGCAGAAGCACGATCGGCGGGCGGCGGAGCTGATCGCGCGGCGGCTGTACGAGAAGCGTTTTCCCGAGCTGCGCTGGGTGTATTGCACACTTCACAGATAGCCGACTAGCGGAAGCTGAAAACTGTCATCCTGAGCCCAGTCGTTGGGCGAAGGATCTCCCGCGATGCATGCTCCTGGAATGCACCATCCTGGCTCTTTGGCGAAAATCTTGGGCCGAAGAGCCGGGACGCGACGGTTTCACTTGAAGTATTCCGGGAGATCCTTCGCGCAAAACCGCGCTCAGGATGACAGGACTTAAGACAAATCACGAATCGATCGGATGCCGCCTTTAATTCACCCACCCACCACGCTCATCGTCGCGCTTGTCGTCGGGCGGCTTGTAGTTGCCGTACTCGTCGAAGTAGACGTTTCGGTCGTGCTTGCGCATGTACACCTGAAACTTCTTCGCTGCGCGACGACGTTTCCAACGGTAATAGGCATTGCGCAGTCCGTAGATGCGCTCGCTAAGCCCCACAGAGACTCCTCGCCTTAGAAACATCGTGTACCACAGATATCCGGCACCCAGCCCCAGTAAGACAACGCAGAACTGTAGGGCAAAGTGGTAGAGCAACAGATAAGCCGTCTCAATTGCGGCGATGCCGACTACAACCCACTTGATCGGGATCTGGAGAGGAATCGGAAACAGCATGATCGGCGCGCCGCGATTCATCAGATAAAAGACCATGAGGATCGCGTTCGCTGCAGCGCCCGAGCCTGCAGCAGGGCCCTGCGCGATGACGCCGGTCAACGACAGGCCGACGCCGACGGCGCCCGAAAGAATCAAGCTGCCGAAAAACAGTCCATAGAACCGCTGTGATCCAATTTGTCCCTCCACTGCGCTGCCGATGAAATAAATTCCAACCAGGGACAAGAGGAACTGGATGGGATCGGCATACATGAACGGATATGTGACTAGCTGCCACAGCCATCCATGCAACGCCTTGTCCGGCTGTAATGTGCCGATTGCGAACGCCGCCTGGCCGAGTGAAGGCGCGAACGCGACCATTAACAGCAGCGCGATGTAAACAGCGGTGCTAAAGAGAATGATCTGCCGAACTGCCCCGCGGAACGGCGGCAGTCCCATTTCAAATGATTGGTAACGAGGAGACATACGTTCACATCCCGGACGAAGAGGCTGCGGCTCTGCCGGGTACGTCGATTCTACCGCTCGGACGCGGCACAACGGGCAAGCTGGCGTGTCCTTTCGCATCGAGCGCGCGTATGGCGAAAATCACGTTGTCTTTCGAGATCGGCAGTGTGATCGACATCCCTCCGGCCGGAGCATTCATTGCGTGCTGCCAGTAAGGCTGATCGGCATCGCGCCACAGAATTTGATACTGCGTCGCCAGTCCCCCAGGAGAGGCCTCCCAGGTGAGAGTCGTGTCGTTCGTGAGTCCACGCGTATCGATGCGGACATTGGCTGGGGGAGCCGGCGCCAGGGCCAGCGATGCCAACGTGGCCGCGTTCATGCGAGCGACATTGCCTACGTAGGCGAAATCGACGAATTTCAGCATGTCGCCATATTCGATGCCATTCTCCGTGCGGACGTTTTGATGCTGATGATTAAAGTCCTCGCGATACTCAGTGAAGCGCACTCCGGCGAATCCTTCTTCATTGAATGCCGTGTGATCTCCACCGCGCAGGAAGCGGTCACGACGAAAGATCAGCGTGGGCTGAAATTTGGGAAGATACTCCTTTGCCGTGCTGCGGATGTAGCGAGCCAGTTCGCGCGACGGGGAATCGTTCTCCCCGCCGAGGTTGCGCATGCGCGTCACATCCTCCGGCTTCTCCGAGGCAGGTATGCCCTCCGAAAAAACGCGGACTGTGTCCTTACGCTGCAGTGTGTCAGCCGGCGTAGTGTTGCCGCCAACGATGTCGTTGTTGAGAACGCCTTGAATATCCCACCCTTCCTGGCGTGCCATTTGCGCGAAGTGCTTCGCGCCGTCGAGTCCTTGCTCCTCACCAGCCACGCTCAGAAAAATCAGTGTTGCGGGAAATTTGTATTTGCTAAGCACGCGGGCGCATTCCAGGCTTACAGCCGTTCCGCTGGCGTCGTCGTTAGCACCGGGAGCGGCGTCTTTCGTGTTCAGAGTGTCGGAGTTGCGGGAGTCGTAGTGCCCGGTGACGAGGTAGATGCGTTTCGCGCTCTCCGGATCGGAGCCTTGCAGTGCCGCATAGACATTCGTCAGAGGTGTAGGAGTGGGTATCCGCGCAGCCACCGGTTGGGTGAAAGAGTCGGTCTTCACCTGCAGACATCCCCCACACGCCTGCGCGTAGCGCTCGAACTCCTCTTGGATCCATTTGGCCGCGGCGGTCACGCCCAATCCTTGAGAGATCATTTCCTGATCGTTCGATGAGAGGGTGTTCCGGTTGTTGAATGTCACGAGCTTCTCGATGGTGGCTTGGACGCGCTCCGGGGAGATCTGCTTGAGAGCCTCGGCGATCTGCGGATCGGGATGAGAAGCATTCAGGTCTATTTCAGTTACCTTGACTGAAGCTGGCCTGGGCGGTTGAGGAGTCTGTTGAGCAACACTGAATGTGAGAGGGGACAGCAAAAACGCGAACCGCAAGGTTCGCAGTATGGAATTGGCCACCTGAATGTTCCTTTTCGTATCTGGCAGAGACTTGACGGCGAAAACTGTTAGATTCTAAAACTACGGAAGTGGCTATCACCACCCGGCACTCATTAAATCTTGTAATGTAGAAGCCCGCGACTAACGGAGGCAATGCAATGGTCCTGTGTCCCGAATGCGAGACCGATCTGGACATTGAAGAAGATGATGTGGAAGAAGGCGACGTAGTCTCCTGCGCTGAATGCGGCAGCGACTTCGAAGTCATTACCGCGAATCCGCTGGAACTCAAGAAAGTGGACGAAGAAGACGACGAAGAAGAAGAAGGGGACGAAGAGGAGGAGGAAGACGAAGAGTGATTAGGGATCGTCGCCACGCGGCAGCGTCCCTCGCTGTTGCCTTCATGCTCGCCACATCATGCCTGGCCATCGCGGGCGACCCACAAAAACGCGAACTCGAGCCTTATGCCTTGCTCTTCGGCACTCTGTACGGTCCCGACCAGCGTCCCGCATACGGCGTGAAAATCAAAATCCGCCGCGCCGATCAGAAGAAAGCAAAATGGGAACTCTACTCGAACCACCAGGGCGAATTCGCGCAGCGCGTGCCAGCGGGCAAAGCCGATTACATCATCACCGCCGACGTGAAAGGCAATCCCAAGCCTGAATTAACTGTGCATGTCGATAACGACGAGCGCAAGGATTTCGTTTTGCATATGAAAGGCAGCGAAAAACACAGCAATTAGCGATCAGCGATTAGCTAAAACCGAAGACAAACTAGAGGTCTAGGTCGGGTTTAGCTAATTGCTAATCGCTAATTGCTTACCGCTGCTCTTCTACCTCTTTGCAGTACCGCGCACCATCTTCTTCATCTTGCGTTTCGCGGAGCCGCGCGGAACTGTGCGCTTGGCCTTGGGAGTTGCTTTTTTGCGGGCTGTCCGCTTTGCCTTCTTACGATCTTCCTCACTGAGAGACTTTGTATTTGCCATTGAGTTCCTATCTGAATGATGTGTTCGTAAAAGTTGCCACTAGGATTGTAATGGCTTCAAGCAAGAATCACGTAAGCCCCTCACTCATGCGAGACCTACGACTCTCGAATGAACATTCGCACTATGATGGCCGCGACAATCATGACCAAACCAATCCACACTAGCACTCGGCCTGCCTGAAATGTGGCTGCACTCTGAGCGGCTCGGCCCAGAACGAAACCGATTAGGGCAATGCCCAGCCCGCCCCACCGCAGCAGATTTCTAAGCGCTTGCTTGCTCACACTCTCTCGAGTTGCGCGAACTTTTCGACCAACTTCTTGAGTCCGAACTGCGGGAATTGTACCGTAAGCTTGGCCTCGTCTCCGTCACCCTCGCGCTTGTAGACTGTGCCTTCTCCATACTTCGGATGACGAACGCGCTGGCCGGGACGAAATCCGCGTTTGCCCGTCGGCTCAGCGACTTCGACTTTCGGGCGCGAGAACTTCTTGCCACGTGAAGCAAAGAATTCGGCGATGTTGTCGATCGACTGATACGGCGAACTTCTGTCCCCGTTGCGCTTGGTCGAATAGGCTCTCTCCGATGCGAGCGAGCGTCCTATGCGTGCTCGGGCCGCGGCGCTCTGATCTTCGTCCTCATAGCTGTAATGGCGGCCTTCGTCGACTTCGCTAAAGGCCGCGGCGCTGAATGCTGCTTCTCGCGCGCTGCTGCGACGCGAGCCACCGATCTCCTCCATCAACTGAGGCGGAATTTCTTCGAGAAACCGCGAGGGCACGCTGGCCTCGGGCAGATCACTGCCGTAGCGGCGGCGATACCGCGCACGACTCACTACTAACGTATCCATCGCGCGCGTCATTCCGACATAACAGAGACGGCGTTCCTCCTCCATCTCTTCAGGATTAAGGAACGTGCGCGAATGAGGGAAAAGGCCTTCTTCCATTCCGACGAGGAATACGAGCGGGAACTCAAGGCCCTTGGCCGAGTGCAGTGTCATCAGCGTAATGCGCGAGCCTTCTTCATATTGATCCGTGTCGCTCACCAGTGCGGCATGATCGAGGAACTCGCCCAGAGTTTCACCGCGATCGGCCGAATCGCGCGCGGCATTTACGAGTTCCTGAAGGTTTTCAATTCGGGAAAACGACTCAGGCGAGGCTTCTTCTTCGAGGGCCTTCACATAGCCGGTGCGATCAATAAGGAACTTAATGACCTCTGGCAATGTTGCCGCGCTGCCCGGCGCACGGAAGCCCTCGACGGCCGTCTCGTCCGCCCATGCGGATGGCTCGCCCTGACCTTCAGGTAAAGATCCGTCTGAGGCGGACTGCGTCTCTACGATTCTGCGTGGGGCCTCAACAGGTTCTGGCTGTTCCCACGATCCAAACAACTCATGTTGATTGTTGGAACCAAAATCAAAGCTGATGCTTTCATCTTCGTTTGCCGCTTCGTCACCCATGACATCTTCGCCCACAGGTGAGGGCGCCGGTACCACAGGGTTCAGCTTGTTGCTCACTGCTAATTGCTTATCGCTCTGCGAAGCAGCGTCTGCGGCGAGGCGCTCCACAAAACTCCCGCCCAGCATCGCCCGCGCATCCTCGATGATCTGCTTGAAATCGGCGAGCGCCTGAACGGCGCGCCCGGGGAGCAGCTTCTCCTGAATCGTCTGCTCCATGGCGCTCCACATGCTCACTCCGGTTTCGAGTGAGAGTCTTTCCAGCGTCTCTAGTGTCGTCTTGCCGATACCACGCGGTGGCGTGTTGACCACACGCAGTAACGCAATCGAGTCGTCGGGGTTCTGCAGGAGCTTCAGGTACGAGATCATGTCCTTGATCTCGGCGCGCTCGTAGAAGGAAAAGCCGCCTACGACGTTATACGTCAGCCCATAACGACGCAGAGCCTCTTCGAACAACCGCGACTGTGAGTTGGTGCGATAGAGAATTGCGGCACGGCGAGGCTCATCGGTCTCGCTCGGTTCTTTCAAGAAGCGTGACATGTAATCAGCAGCGAAGAGCGCTTCATTCTCGCCATCGGGTGCTTCGTAGTAGTAAATCGGAGTCCCGCCGGTGCGATCGGTCCACAGCGTCTTGCCCTTGCGCTGCTTGTTGTTGCTCACCACCGCCGATGCGCCTTCGAGGATGTTCTGCGTCGAGCGGTAGTTCTGCTCGAGGCGAATGATTTTCACTTCGGGAAAGTCGCGCTCGAACTCGAGAATGTTGCGAATGTCGGCGCCACGCCAGGAATAGATCGACTGATCTTCATCCCCGACTACACAGATGTTGTGGTGTTCCCCCGCAAGCAGCTTCATCAGCTCATATTGCGGGCGGTTCGTGTCCTGATATTCGTCGATGAGGATGTATTCGTAGCGCTGGTTATAGCGGCGGCGCACCTCGCCCGAACTCTTCAGCAGACGCACGGCCTCGAGCAGGAGATCGTCGAAGTCCAAGGCATTGGCCTTGCGCAGCTCCTGGCGATAGATCTCGTAAACATGCGCGACGCGTTCGGTATTCGGATCGGCAGAGTTGAGATACACCTCCTGTGGATCGAGCATGTGATTCTTCGCCCAAGAGATGCGCCCAAGAACACTGCGCGGGGTGAGCTGCTTGTCGTCAATGCCGAGGCGACGAATAGCCGCTTTCACCAGCGACTGCTGATCCGCTTCGTCGTAGATGGCAAAAGATTTAGTCAGTCCCTGATCGCCAATGCGCAGCGCTTCGATGTCGCGCCGCAGCAAGCGTACGCAAAAGGAATGGAAGGTCGAGATTCGCGGCTGGGCGACGGAGAAGTGCCCGACGAGCCGGCTCACGCGTTCGCCCATCTCGGCCGCGGCCTTGTTGGTGAACGTGACCGCTAAGATCGAGTCGGGCGCTACGCCGTGGTCCTCGATCAGATGTGCGATCCGATGCGTAATGACGCGAGTCTTGCCCGATCCCGCTCCGGCCAGGATCAGCACCGGCCCGTTCACAGTCTCGGCGGCCTCCCGCTGTTGCGGATTGAGGGTACTGAGGTCCAAGTTCTCAGTTTAAAAGAAGACGCTAAGAATTGCCCTCTGCTCGGCCGCTCTGAGGGAAAGCGTTTCGAGTTTCAAGTTTCGAGGTTCGGCAAGACCCCGTTGTGTGCGTTCAGGCGAACCTAATCGATGAAGCCAGAGCCGCCGGCAGTTCAAACCTGCCCACAACACATCCATATTCAATAAGTACTAATTGCAACTAACAAGATATTGGACGTATTAATGGCGTAGAGCATAGATTTTTGTGTATGGAAACCTCAGCCCATTCACCGGTTCTGAACATGTTGATCTCAGACGCAATGACCGGGCACATGCCTGCGATCCATTTACGACCGTTCAAGCCCGGCGACGAAGCTGCATTCCGCAGTCTCAACGAAGCCTGGATCGCGAAGTATTTTGTGATCGAGCCGGCAGATCGCGTTGTCTTGGAGAACCCCGTGGCCAATATTCTTCGGCCAGGCGGACATATTTTCATGGCGCTCGCCGAGAACCGGCCGGTGGGCTGCTGTGCGTTGCTCCCCATGGGACCTGGAGAGTTCGAACTCGCCAAGATGGCTGTGTTGGAACAAGAGCGTGGTCGCGGCATTGGGCGGAAGGTACTCGAGTATGCGATCACGCAAGCAAAGAAGCTGGGTGCAGAGCGGCTATACCTCGAAACAAATCGCAAGCTCGCGAATGCGATTCATCTTTACGAATCAGTTGGCTTTCAGCACGTCTCTCCAGAGCAGGTAATCCCTTCGCCATACGCGCGCGCCAACGTGTTCATGGAGATGCAGATTTGACGTATTTCGGCGTGAGTGACGCCAACGAATGCCCTTGAGTCCCCCCAGTGGGCGGGACTGTACCTGCACCTGCCTCTCTTTACGGCTCGTCTCCGCCACCCTCGTCTTCAGGCTGCGCAGGTGCGATTTTTTTCAGATCGATGGCAGGCAAACCGCCGCTCTTCAACTGTTGATTAAGCGAAGTGACTCCAGCCTTGACTTCGTTCCAACGCGAGATCGCTGCAGTGAGTGCCTTCTCGAGATGATCGGCGGCAGCGACTGCTTGCGTTGTGGGAGCGGCATCGGCAAGACTTACAACCTCGTAGATGTGGGCCAGCGAGCCATTCAAGCGCGCCAAACTCTGGGCTTCTGGACCGCTTCGGTTCGCGCCGAATCCACTTCCGCTACCTTCGAGCGCTCCAGCCTGTTGATCGAGTTTGCTGATCGCGTCGGCCAGCCCGCCCTTCGCACGAGGCTTCAAGGTGCTCAACTGAGCGCGAAGACTGCGCAGCTCCTGCAGGTTGCTGTAATCCTCATGCAGCGCGTTGATCATTCTTTGCTCAAGGGCGTACTGCTCCTGAAGATCAGCATCAGACGCTTTCACCCGCGGATCGCCTTTTACGACGAGCGGCTGCATGAACTCGTGTCCGTTAACCGTCAAGCGCAAGACGTACTCGCCAGGTGGAGCAAGGATTCCCTGTGGGGCTAGCGGGGTGTCTTGATAGATGGCCGAAATGGGATAGTCGCGGCTGAGCACATCGGGCGGCGTGAAATGCAAGTCCCACACGAAGCGGTGCATACCTGCCTGCTTCGACAGCTCTTGCGGCGGCCGCACCCAGTATGTCGGTACATGCAGTTCTTTCGCGCTTGGCGCGGGCCGATCGTTGTTCGGAAAAGCACGGAGCACTTGGAAGGCGCCGTCAAGAACTTCAAGTTTCAAATCGTTCGCGCCAGACTTGAGGAAGTAATCGATGATCGCGCCATCAGGCGGGTTCTTGCCCGCGGGCTCTTCCGGCGGAAGTGGGGTGTCAGTCCAGGCGTCGCGCCGGTAGCGATATGTGTCGGCCGGTTTGAAGAGAAAGTCGGCGGAGAGTGTCTGAGGCCGCATCTGACGCAGCGCGGTGATGTCATCCAAGATCCAGAAAGAACGCCCATGGGTACCAACAACGATGTCGTCATCGTGCACGACGAGATCACGCACAGAAGTTGCGGGCAGGTTCTGCTGTAGCGATTGCCAGTGGTCGCCATCATCGAGTGAGACCCACACTGACGTCTCTGTTCCCGCAAAGAGCAAGCCTTTACGTCGATGATCTTCGCGGACGACGTTCACGGCCGCATTGTCAGGCAAGCCGTTGACGATCTTCTGCCAAGTCTTCCCCCCATCGTGCGTGCGGTAAATGTGCGGATGCAGATCGTCGAGGCGGAATCGGTTGACTGCGACATAGACGGTCTGCATATCGAAGTGGCTGGCATCAAGTTGCGCGACCTTGCTCCAGGGCGTGAGTTCCGGCGGAGTCACGTTTTCCCAGTTCTTACCGCCATCGCGTGTGACGTGGATGAGCCCATCGTCCGTGCCGGCCCAGATCAGATTTGCGTCCAGCGGTGAGGGAGCGATGCTGTAAATCACCCCGCGATGCTTGCCCTTCTGCGGATCGGAATCGGCGAAGACTCCAAGGTTGGCCGGAGTTCCCGGATCGGGACGCGTCAAGTCTTGAGAGATCTGTTCCCAGCTCTTGCCGCCGTTTATCGTCTTGAACATAACACTTAGGCCAAGCAGCAGTAGATGCGGATCCTTCTTCGAAAAGATCAGGGGCAGCGTGCGATTCGTGCGGAATTCGCCAAGGAGAAATGGCGTCACATCTTCAACTTGGCCGGTATCTCGGTGAAACCTCGAGACCTTGAAGCGCGGCCCAGCGTAAATGATGTTCGGATCAAGCGGATCGGGAGCCACATACGAATATTCATCGGCGCCGACGGGATGCCAATCGTGAGATGTGATCTGTCCGTCATTGCCTCGGCTGATCACTCCTGCCGAACCGCTCTCCTGCTGTCCGCCATAGACCCAATAGGGATGCTGATCATCGGTGATCACGTGATACAGCTGCGCGGTGGGCTGGTTGTACCAGGAACTCCAGGTGCGTCCGCCGTTGACAGTGATTGTTGCGCCCTGATCTACACCGAGAAGGATGATGTCGGGGTTCTTGGGATTGATCCAGATGGTGTGATAATCGTCTCCGCCGGGCGCGCCTTTCCACGCGACAAAGTTTTGACCGCCGTCGGTTGATTTGTAGCTTGAGGTGTTCGCGATATAGATGGTGTTGTCATCTTTTGGAGAGACGCGTACCCACGCGAAGTCGGAGCCGCGTCCCCACACGCGCTCTTCGTTGTTAACCCGTTTCCAGCTCGTGCCGGCATCGTCTGAGCGGTAAACGCCGCCTTTGGTTGGCGAGTCCACCATGGCATACATGCGCTTAGGATTGCCTGGAGCAATGCCGATGCCGATTCGTCCGAGTTTGTCATGTTCCCAATCTGGGAGCCCGCCAGTGAGCTGCTGCCAGTGGTCGCCGCCGTCGGTTGACTTGTACAGACCGCTTCCTGCCGCATTGTAGGAATCGCCAACACTCCACGGTGGACGGCGCGAAGCCCACATGTCGGCATAAATTGTCTGCGGATTCGTTGGATCGAAAGCTAAATCGATCGCGCCTGTGTTCTCGTCCTTATACAGGATCTTTTGAAAAGTCTGTCCTCCATCGGTTGATCGAAAGACTCCGCGCTCGTCATTGGGGCCGTAGGGATGCCCGAGGACGGCTACATAAAGGCGATTGGGATCGCGTGGGTCCACGAGGATTGATCCGATCTGCTGCCCATCGCGTAGACCAAGATGAGTCCAGCTCTTTCCGCCGTCGGTGGATTTGTAGATGCCATCGCCAGTAGAGAGGTCGGGACGTCGCAGTCCTTCACCACTGCCCACATAAATGATGTTCGGATCGGATGGCGCCAGAGCGAGTGCGCCGACGGAGCCGGTAGGCTGGCCGTCGAAGATAGGACTCCACGTGCGACCGAAGTCGTCGGTCTTCCAAACGCCTCCGTTGTTCGGAGCCATGAAGAAGACGTTGGGCTGGTCGGGGATTCCGGCTATGGCGACGGTGCGTCCGGCGCGGAAAGGCCCAATACACCGCCAGCGTAGTTCGTTGTAGGGAACAGAGGAATCTTGCTGTGCGAACATTGCGATGCTGCAGACACCAACCAGCAATGTGCACATGCGGCGGAGAAGCGACATTATGTTGTCCTCATTACGAAGTTACAGAGGATAAATGGTTGAGAGCACAAGCGGAAGTGCTGGCCTCGTGCGAATCGATGGCTTACTACGCCCGGCCTGGAAGGCGAAGAGCGTGCGTCTTTCACGAAGAACGACTACCATTTCCGAACTCATGAAAAGAACAGTTCTCGTATCTCTAGTAGCGTTCGCCTCCATGTCTTCCTCTCAATCTGTCTCAACGCAGTCGTCATCTTCAGCACCCGCGACTCTCTCCGCGCAGGCGAAGCCCGAAGATCTGAACTCCATCGATGCGGTTCTGGCCGCGACCTATGATGTAATCTCCGGTCCGGCGGGCAAGAAGCGTGACTGGGACCGCTTCCGTTCTCTTTTTTATCCAGGTGCTCGTCTGATCCCAACTGGCAAACCGCCGAATGAGTCGGAAATAAAGGCACGAGTTTTGTCTCCGGAGGATTACGTCGAGCGCTCTGCTCCGCGTCTCGAGAAAGAAGGCTTCTTCGAGCGCGGTGTTTCGAACAAGATTGAGCATTACGGAAACATCGCTCATGTCTTCAGCACCTACGAATCGCGGCACAAAGCCGAAGACGGGCAACCATTCCAGCGCGGCATCAACAGCTTTCAGTTGGTAAATGATGGTAAGCGCTGGTGGGTAATGACCATCCTCTGGCAAGGCGAAACGCCGGATAACAAAATACCGGACGAGTACCTGAAAGGAAGATAGCGAGCAATAAAGCCTTCGCCGCACAACTGATTCCGTGGTTCCGGCCGCCCACGGCCGGAGGGCTGCTTGGGATTCGTGATTGCGTGAGCTGCCATTTTCAAGTCAGGAAATCGCGAACTCAAAAATCAAAGGGCACGGCCGCCGGCGGCCGGAACCACGAAACCACATCTAACTGTCCTACCCGAGATCCTGAGGTAGAATCGCGCATCCATGCCCTACTGTCCTCATTGTGGGAGCGGTGTATTCGAATCAGCGCGGTTCTGCCCGGCGTGCGGGGCTCCGAGCGCTTCCACGTCCGAGGTTCAGGTCACGTTGGATCGCAGTCCCTCTTCGCCTGTTCCGCCATCTCCGCCGTCATCGTCTTCGAGCCGCAGTTCAGCTTCCCTGCGTGCTGAGAGCGGCCGCATCCTTCCCGGCACCCTGCTCGCGGACCGTTATCGCATCGTGGCTCTCATCGGTCGCGGAGGTATGGGCGAAGTCTATCGCGCGGAAGATCTCAAGCTCGATCAGGATGTCGCGCTGAAGTTCCTGCCGGAAAAGCTGGTGCAGGATGGAGTTGCGCTGGCACGCTTCCACCGCGAAGTTCGCATTGCACGTGAGATCTCGCATCCCAACGTGTGTCGCGTCTTCGATATAGGTGAAGCGAACGGCGTGCCCTTCATCAGCATGGAGTATGTCGACGGAGAAGATCTCTCAACACTTCTTCGCCGTATCGGCCGTCTGCCGCAAGACAAAGCCATCGACATCTCGCGCCAGTTATGTGCGGGCCTGGCAATTGCCCATGATCACGGCGTGTTGCATCGCGACCTGAAACCAGCAAATGTGATGCTCGACGATCGCGGCAAGGTCCGCATCATGGACTTCGGCCTTGCCGGTGTTGCCACTGACATTCAAGGGCAGGAAATCAGCTCAGGAACCCCAGCGTACATGGCGCCTGAGCAGCTCACGGGAAAAGAAGTCACGATTCTGAGCGATATCTATTCGCTTGGCCTCGTGCTCTACGAGGTGTTCACCGGCAAGCGAGCGTTTGAAGCCAGCAATCTGAACGACCTGCTGCGGTTGCGGGAGCACAGCTCCGTCACTAATCCAAGTCATGTGGTGCATGATCTCGATCCGCTAGTCGAGCGAGTCATTCTGCGTTGCCTGGAAGCGGATTCGGTGAAGCGCCCTAAAACGGCACTCCAGGTCGCCGCCGCGCTTCCTGGAGGCGATCCACTGGCAGCGGCACTCGCAGCCGGGGAGACTCCATCTCCGCAAATGGTAGCTGCAGCCGGCGGAGAGAATGCATTGGCGCCCCGAGTTGCGTGGTCCTTCTTAGCGCTCGCGTTAATCGGTTTCATCGCAGTGCTTTGGGTCGCTCGCTATTCCACCGACCTTGCCTTGTATCCAGTAGAGAAGAGTCCCGAAGTGCTCGAAGATCACGCACGCGAGATTGCGGTGAAGGCAGGGTACACACAGGCGCGCGACCATGCTTTCGGATTCAAGCGCAACTATGCCTATTTGCTCTACCGAAATGCGCGAAAAATGTCATCGCCGCATGGTGAGCCGATTTCCGGATCGAACCCCGGAGCGCTAGCCTTCAACTATCGGCAAAGCCCAGAAGTCTTGATTCCTCACAATGCCGGTTCTCAGGTGCAACTTGACGATCCTCCGTACGAGACCTCGGGAATGGTGCTCGTCTCTCTGGATTCGCTCGGTAGATTGCGCTTCTTTCGTGCTGTACCTTCACAGGACGAGTCTTTATCTTCAGCGCTCGAGCCGAACTGGCAGGAAATGTTCCAGCAGGCCGGGCTCGATCTGAATCGGTTCGCGAGCGCGCCGGCAAAATGGCTTCCTGACGAACCTTTCGATAGGCAGCGAGATTGGGAAGGGACTTATGAAGGTGATAACACGCCCATCCACGTTAGTGCTGCGTCGTACCACGGCAAGCCAGTCCATTTTCAGGTGATCACACCCTGGACGAAGGCGGCCGATTGGACGCCGCAACGCAGCACAAGTCGGACTGGCACCATCGCTGTGCTGACCGTTGCCACCGGCGGCGTTTTCCTGATTTTGGCTGCTGTGATTTTTGCGCGAAAGAATGTACGCCTGGGGCGAGGAGATCGTAAGGGGGCCTTTCGGCTGGCAGCCTTCTACTTCCTGGCAAGTTGCACCGCGCGAATTCTGCTCGCCCACCATGTTGCAGATACCAACGCAGAACTGAGTCTATTAGTTGTTCCCGGAGCGTTGGCCCTGCTGGTCGCAGTAATGATTTGGGGGTATTACATTGCGCTGGAGCCGTATGTTCGCCGGCGCTGGCCGGAGTATCTGATCTCCTGGACGCGCTTGCTGGGCGGCAATTATCGCGATGCCATGGTTGGACGCGATCTGCTCGCCGGATGTTTGATCGGATGCTGTCTCGCCCTCGTCGAGCACGTGATCAATGCTTTACCCGCCTGGTTTAACCTCGCCGGACAAACGCCGATCAATGGCGACGGTGCCATTTTAGGAACGACGGCAAAGTTTCTTGGAATGCTTCTGTTTGCCGGGATCGGTGGAATCTTCTTTAGCCTCACCATCCTGTTCTTGTTTTTCCTTGTACGAGCTGTAACACGAAACTACTGGGGATCAATTCTGGTAATCGGCCTCCTTCTCACTCTTATCAATCTAGGCCGCGAGAACGTGATCGCGGAGACGCTCGGGGCAGTGCTGCTCGCCGTCCTGGGATTGCTGGCGCTTCTTCGCTTTGGATTACTCGCCTTGATTGCAGCGGTTAGCGTGCAAAACATGCTTCAAGTATTTCCCGTCGCGCTCGACCCTTCGCGCTGGTACTTCGCGCGCGGGTTTGTGCCGGCAATGATTGTGTTAGCGCTGACGATCTACGGCTTCCGGACCTCCTTGGGCGGACGTCCCGTATTCCGCGTCCTGACCGACGATCAATAGCTGCGAGCCGCTTTCATAGTAGCGTTGAACCCTACGGCTGAACCTACGGTTCCCTAGACCGTCCGATGAACTCACTTACCCGTGCTCTTTCCTGGAGTTCCAAAGCTGCATCTAATCAGAGCAGCAGTGAACGATTCAGAGAAGCCTCTGCCGTTGCCCGGGGAGGTATGAGAATTTGTGTGTCTACAACTGAACTCGTACAGGAAGAGAAGTTGTTGCGGAAGCCGCTGTCGCCAAAGCGGCTGACGATTCGCACACTCCTGCGCCCACATACTGGCGCACTTCTTTTGGGTTTGCTGGCTGTTGTCGGAGAGTCAGCCGCGAATCTGCTCGAACCATGGCCGCTGAAAATCGTGTTGGATAACGTTCTGCACAGCAAGGCCTCCAATGGCTGGCTGAACGGATTTATTCATCAAGTCGCAGGTTACGATCCGCTCGCAATCTTGAAATTCGCGTGTGTCGCGGTCGTCTGTGTCGCGATTCTCGATGCAATCTCGTCCTATGCGGAGAAGTACCTAACTACCAGCGTGGGACAATGGGTAACCCACGATCTGCGACACGCTCTCTATTCCCACCTGCAGCGCCTGTCGCTCGCTTATCACGATCAGAAGCGCACTGGCGACTTGATCAGCACCGTTACGAGTGACATCGACTCAATACAAAGCTTCATTACCTCCGGGCTGCTGGGCGTATTCATCAACATGATCACGCTTGTCGGCATGGTCGTGGTGATGTTCTACCTCAACTGGCGATTCACCCTGATCGCGCTCTCAATAGCCCCGGTGCTGTTCGCGATTGTTTACACATACACACGCCGCATCAAGAAAGCCTCGCGCGAGGTACGCAAGAAGGAAAGTGAGATCGTATCGGTCATCGAAGAGGTGTTGGGATCGATCCGCGTGGTAAAGGCTTTCGCACGCGAAGACTACGAGTCAAAGCGGCTCGAAGAAGAGAGTCTCGAGGGTGTCGAAGTCGCGCTGCGGGCGCGCGGCTTAAAAGCCAAGCTCGCGCCGATTGTGCAGATCATCGTCGCTGTCGGTACGTTTCTTGTTCTGTGGTTCGGCGGGCGCATGGTTCTCGCCGGAGCCATCACCGCAGGCTCGCTAGTTGTTTTCATTCAGTACCTCAGCAAGATGTACAAGCCGATGCAGGAGCTCTCGAAGATGACAGACTCATACTCGAAAGCTCTCGTGGGCTACGAACGGATCCAGGAAATCCTCGAAACCGAGCGCGAGGTGAAAGACCTGCCCAAAGCGAAAACCGCGCCGCGATTCAAGGGCAAGATCGAATTCGATCAAGTAAACTTCTCCTATTCACCGGAGTCGCCGATCCTGGAGGACTTGAGCCTGACGATCGAGCCCGGACAGGTCGCCGCCTTCGTTGGGCCCACCGGCGCAGGCAAGACGACCATCATCAGCCTCATCCCACGCTTCTACGATCCAACATCGGGAATCATTAAGATCGATGGTGTCGACGTGCGCCGCTTCAAGCAGCGATCTTTGCGGCAACAGATCAGCTTCGTTCTCCAGGAAACCGTTCTCTTCCACGGGCCGGTGTGGCAGAACATCGCCTATGGAAAACCGGAGGCGACACGCAGCGAGATCATTCGCGCCGCCGAACTCGCGAACGCCGCGGAGTTCATCGACCGCATGCCCGAGGGCTATAACACGATTGTCGGCGAGCGTGGCATGACACTCTCCGGCGGACAGCGCCAGCGCATAGCCATAGCGCGCGCCATCATTCGCAACACACCCATACTCATTCTCGACGAACCTACTTCAGACCTCGATGCCGGTTCGGAGAAGCTGGTGTACGAGGCGCTCGATCGGCTTATGGCGGGAAAGACGGTCATCACTATTGCACATCGCCTATCTACCATCCGCTCGGCGGATGTAATTTTCGTGATCAAGGACGGAAGGCGGGCAGAGCAGGGTACCCACGATGAACTAGTGCGAGATGGAGGCGTCTATGCCGAGTTGGAACGTTTGCAGATGGGACAAGAACAACCAGCGGAAAAGCTCGCCAGCTGAGGGATAGGTCGCCGAATGATTCCAACAATGAAAAAGGCGGGCTTTTCGGCCCGCCTTATCATTATCTTTTGTAACAGGTTTTCAGGCTGCAGGCTGCCGGTTCCCGACGCGTGAAACAGAATCGTGCCGCACCCCAAAATGTTCGTAGGAATGAACGCCGTCGCGAATCGCGAGCAGGCTGGCATTCGACCGGTTCAATACCATCGCCAGATACTTTTCGGCAACGGCTCGATCGTCGGGACGAACCATCTTCCACCAGCGCTGGATTGACTCCTGCACTTCGGCTTCGTTTTTTTCGCCTTCGACCAAGGCGTCAATGAGCTTGTAGATCTTCGACTTGACTGCCCTGTACGAGATGGAAATCTCCTGGTTCATGCTCCTCCCTTTGCCGCGAGAGGAGCAACTAAATGGCCAGCCGCATCTTTAACAAAACATTACGTTTTGTATGCTAAAAATTCCGGATTCTTGGAGAGATCGAGAATCGCCCTATGGAAATCGGTAGAGGGCCTGTTCATACCGGTATCGTCCTACAATACTGATTCCGATAGTCGATTAACTTCCCGGATAATAGCTGCCATGTCTTTGAGCAAGGTTCAAGCAAGCCGTAAGGCGCTGGTCAGTGCGGTGTTGGCACTTATTTCGTTTGGTTTTGGAATTCTGGTGGAAACCCTGGAACGCCAGCAGAGCATTACGGGCTGGACACTCTGGATCGACAACATCGCGGCTGCCTTCTTGCTTGGGTTGGTCGTGTTCTTCTACGAACGTCGGCGCGAGAGGGAACTTGTCAAAAAGCTCCAGGTCATCGAGCTGATGAATCATCACGTGCGCAACGCGCTGCAGCCCATCATGTACGTTCCTTACTCCCAGGATCAGCAGCAACAGCTAACTGCCATTCAGGATGCTGTCCGCCGTATCGATTGGGCGTTGCGCGAGATTCTTCCGGGAGATCGAGAGGCAGCAGCTCAGCCTCAGCGCGAGAGCGCTGCCTGAGGACTCGAGTCGCGTCGAATCCGAACACGACGAAACAAATCCTTCCCGATCGTGTTACGCGCTCTTAGGGGTAGTGCGTCTCAAAATTCAATCCGTGCGAGGAAAGCTCATGAGATTCAGATTTCTCGTTCCAGCCGTAGTCGTCGCCGCAACGTGCTCACAACTTTCTGCCGCCGAACCGAGAGCGGAACAGGAATCTGCAAAGTACCGTGCAGCCCGTGTGTTCGTGACCGACAGCCAGTCATGGGAGGTCGGTGCTGCAGCCGGAGGTTCCGCAGATGGCTTCGGCGCCACCGGGAATGGCGGTGCCCGTCCGCAGACGGCAGAAGTTATCAAAACTTTCGGAGAGCGCTGCAATCAGGTAGTGATGAACAACAAGAAAGAAGCTGCAGACTACGTCGTGGTTCTCGATCACGAGGGCGGCAAATCCTTCGTTTTACGCAAGAACAAAGTCGCGGTGTTCGACCGCCGTTCGGGAGACGTGGTTGTCAGCCGCTCCACTCGTTCGCTGGGCAATTCCGTGCAGGACGCATGCGAAGCAATCAACAAGCATTGGCAGGAACACGGAGCCGAAATGCGCTCTGCTGATCTGCGCTTGGAAAGCGCCCCCGCCAATGGTCGTGCCAAATTGAACATTGCTTCGAATCCAGACGGAGCCGAGATCGAAGTTGATGGTGCTTTCATGGGCAACGCACCCGCGGTGCTCGAACTCGAGCCCGGCGATCACACAGTCACGTTGAGGAAGGCAGGTTATCGCCTGTGGCAGCGAAAAATGCGAGTCAGCGGCGGCCAGGCAAGACTCAACGGAGCTCTTGAACCTGTCGATCTGGCGGCTTCTGCGGCGCAGTAAAATAACTGCGTGAATGCCGCTAGCGCCATGGTGCAGGGAGCCGAATTGCGAACGCGACGCCCGGCTCCTGCTTTAGCTCAGCTTCTCGGATGCTATTGGTGGGTCGACATCGTACAAGGGACGCGCCTGCGTACTTTTCCTGATGCCTGCACCACCATATCAATCGTAGTCCGACCGGACGCAGCTCCGGAATCCTACTTCATAGGCCCGCGGCTCGTACCGCGTGAGAGTAGTCCTGCGATCGGGCATTCCGTGTTTGGTGTACGCCTCAGACCTGGCGCGGCATTTCTTTTCACGAGCACTCCTGTCTGCCGTTTCGTCGGGGAGCGAAAGCTCCTCGCGGAGGTCGCTCCCGCGGATGCTGCACGATTTGAAGAACGTGTTGCCGGAGCGTCCACCGTCGACCAGCATTTCGATGCTCTTGAGGAACTCATGCTTTTCCGTCTTGCCGGGTGCTCTGTTCATCCCTGCGTGCGGAAGGCAATTGACATCGTGGAACAAAGCGGTGGGCAGGTACGAATCGCCGAACTCGCGCGCTGCTGTGAAGTGAGCACTCGGCGCCTCGGACATCTGCTGAACACGTGGGTAGGCCTTTCGCCGAAGACGTTAGCGCGTGTCACTCGCTTCCAAAAGTTTCTGGAACAGATGGAGCACGAACCGAATGAATCTGCTGCGGCCCGTGCCGTCGATCTCGGCTACTTCGACCAGGCGCATCTCACTAAAGAGGTCGCCCAATTCTTTGGCGCGACTCCGGGGCGAATGTCTCCGCACCAAGTAGCCGATCTTTCAAAAACCCGCTGTGGGTAACCTACTTGAGCGCATAGGACGATACTGATCCGCTAGCGTCAGTGGTATGACATCTTGCCCGTCTGACCCAAATCCGCAATTACAGATTGATATAGAACGTAGCACCCGACTGTCCTTTCTTACCGCTCGATACGGGGTGCCGCAGCGCTGAAAAGCTGAATTGCTTCGCTTCCCGAAATGGAGATGGGTCCAGACGATACTCATCTCCTTTGCGGCTGAGCGTGATTGCTGGTTTCTCGAATTTCACTGTTCGCGACGATCCGCAACACAGATACAGTGAGAGAACGTCACAGAATTGGAGTGCGTCCACCAGCCGCTCCAACGCAGTGTCGTCTCGATTTAGGCTTTTCTTCAGCTTCTGCTGCCGTTCCTTTTCCCGCTTACGAAACGCTTCGACTTTAGCCGCGCTTTTCTCATCGGCCCAGAGCGACAGTCGCTCGAAGTGGCGGCTCACAAGATATCCCCCGATCGGAGCGAACTTGGCGGCGGTCTCGATGGATCCGGTCCAAGCCTGGAGAAAGCTGTCAGTGGATGCGTCGAGAAAACTCGAAGGCTTTTGTTTCGACTGGCTGCGCAAACGCTGAATCTGCTCGGCGTCATCCATGCTCCAGCCCGCATCGTGCAGGGCGATGCATCGCGCCACGGTCTGATCGATTGCACCAAATAAGTTCTCGCGTAGCGCGGCCGCCAGGTCACCAGCAAGCGCCGCATGCGAAGGCTGCGTGACCAGCCAATACTCTGCAGCAGTTTGCTTCAGACGCTCTTCAATCGCGGTCCACGCGAGCACTGGAGCGACCGAGTGTGCTTCTTCCGTAATGGGAAAGATGATCATAGGGAACTATCGAGGGACCTGAGCACTGTCATCCTGAGCCCGCTTTCAGGCGAAGGATCTGCCGGAATGTAATGGATTTCTTTGGTGTTGCGCGGCATTTTGGCAAAGGGACTCAGGCGTTGTCGTGCAAAGAGCCACGCTGCCGCAATTGCATCCGAAATATCGCAGGAGGTCCTTCGCCCAAAAAAGAGGGCTCAGAATGACAGACGTTGAATGCGGCAGACGGACTTGTCCACCTTCCTCGATGGCCCGATCACGCCATTCGTTGATAATAGATTGTTGAGACCCTGCCACCAACTACTCCTAGCCATTTCAGTTTGCCTCGTCACACTCTGTATTACGGCATGCAATTCGTCATCCTCGGCATCTCGTCGCCCTTTGAGTATTGAGGAGCAGCACGGACGTGAAGTCTACGAGACGAGTTGCGCCATCTGCCACAACGCCTACAAGAAAGAGCCCTTGCAAGGTCCTGCGCTCATTGGCATGTTCCGAAAGCAGGCCCTCCCAAGCGGAATGCCTGCAACCGACGAGCACGTCCGCGACACTATTCTGACAGGACGCCGCAACATGCCGCCGTTCAACGTGGTTCTCGACGAGAGGCAGCTCAACGACTTGATGGCCTTCCTGCATACGCTTTAAGGCTTCCGCGAGAACGGCAAAAGGCAAAACCAAATACTCACGCAGATGCACGCAGATTTACGGATTCACGCAGATTTTTTCTGGAGATGTGGACGCGAGTTGCTTGGAATTTCCACACACCAACCGTGCGAGGTTCACATCGAAAGATTGAGTTGGAAACTTCAAACCTCAACACCTCGCTATCTGCGTTCATCCCTAAATCTGCGTTTATCCGCGTGAGTAGTTGGGGTTGCGGTTGCAGTTACCCCAAACGCCTCCGAAGGAAGCCCCGGGTACAATAGAAACAGCTAATGTCTGCCACGTCTCAGCTGATCCAGATCGACTTGGCGCCGCGCGTTCCAAAACCCAAGCCTCAGTGGCTGAAGGCACGGGCGCCGATGGGCGATAACTATCACGAGCTCAAGAAGCTCGCGCGCAAGCTCGACCTGCATACTGTTTGCGAATCAGCACAGTGCCCTAACATCGGCGAATGCTGGAACCATCGCACGGCGACGTTTATGCTTCTGGGAAACCTTTGCACGCGACGCTGCGGATTCTGCGCTGTTCCAAAAGGAAAGCCTTCGGCGATTGATTTCGACGAGCCGCGACGAGTCGCTGAAGCTGTTGCCGCCTTGGGATTGAAGCACGCGGTCATTACCAGCGTGAATCGTGATGATGACAACATCGGGGCGGCCCAGGTCTTCGCCGACACGATTCGTGAAGTCAGACAGCAGGCCCCGGAGTGCCAAGTGGAAGTCCTAATTCCGGATTTTCAAGGTCGCGAAGACGCTCTGAAGATCGTCCTGGGAGCTCGTCCTGAGGTTCTCAATCACAATACCGAGACTGTGCCGCGCCTTTATCGCGCAGTGCGCTCGGGCGCGCGTTATCAGCGTACGCTGAAGTTGCTGGAGAACGTGAAGAAATTCGCTCCTGGCATGGTGTCGAAGACAGGAGTGATGGTCGGCATCGGTGAGAGCACGGACGAGTTACTCGAAGTCTTCCGCGACCTCGCGGCGGTGAAGGTGGATATCCTCACCATCGGCCAATATCTGAGGCCGTCGCGCGATCACCTGCCGATGACTCGCTACTACCATCCCGACGAATTCCGCTTCATGAAAGAAGAAGCCCTGAAGATGGGCTTCCGCCACGTAGAATCCGGCCCACTGGTACGCTCCAGCTATCACGCGCACGAACAGGCGGAGTCGACTGGTCTAGTCGCTCTGAGTTCATTGACTCAGTAACATCGGCAACAGACAGTGGTCAGAAGAGCGCACCACAAACGCTGAAGACACATTTGACCTGCTAAAATATTCTGTTTGCCGCGCGATTCCGAAACGCACGGGCGAGGCGCCCTGCGCTCCGACTGCCAGCGGCTTCCAGCCCGCCTCGGCAGGCATTCACCACTTCAGGAGATTTTTGCATGGCGATTCCAGCCACACAGTTGCGTCCGGGAATGATCATTAAGCACAACAATGATCTGCACTCGGTGTTCAGCGTTGAGCACCGCACTCCGGGCAATCTGCGCGCGTTTATCCAGGCCAAGCTGCGCAATCTGCGTACCGGCGCGATGTTCGAGCATCGTTTTCGCTCGCCTGATCCGATCGACAAGATCGTGGTTGATGAAGTCGACATGGAGTTCCTCTATAGCGACGGTGACGATTACTACTTCATGAATACCGAGTCCTACGAGCAGACTCATCTCAAGCGCGATACGCTCGGGGACGCCGTTGAGTATCTGACGCCGAACCTGCAGATCAAGGTCGAGTTCTACGACAACAAGCCCGTGGGAATCGAACTGCCGCAGACGGTGGAGCTGATGGTCGTCGAGACCGAACCGGGACTGAAGAGCGCTACGGCAAGCAGCGTGACTAAGCCCGCTAAGCTCGAAACCGGACTCGTTGTGCAGGTGCCGCCGTTCATCAACGAAGGTGAGAAGATCCGCGTGGATACGGCGGAAGGCGCGTATTTGTCGAGGGCTTAGCTGCTCGCGACTGGCTTCTGTATAACACCAACACCCAACGCCAACACCGCAACACGGATTGGACGGATGTTACGGATCGACGGATGAAACAGGATTGCGCTCCTCGTATTGCTCACTGATTCGAGCCCGTCGAATAGGTTTCGCTAGCAGCCAGTGGCCAGCAGCTAGCAGCTTGTTATGACTCGTCGTTACATCGTTACCGGACGCGTGCAGGGAGTTGGGTTCCGCTGGTTTGTGGAACGCGAAGCTAGCGCGTTGGGTGTTGGCGGATGGGTGCGCAACAACGACGATGGCGCTGTCGAAGTGTTGGCTACCGGCACTGCCGATCAGCTCGCGCGATTGCGAAGAGCTCTTGAGAGGGGGCCTCGGGCGTCGCGCGTAGACGAAGTACAGGAATTCGAAGAAGAGCGGCAAACTAGCGAGACATCATTCCGTATTGAAGGAGCCTGGTAGTGAGTGCATCCCGTGCAGTCCCGACGAAGTCGAACAATGCGATTAATTGCGATCACCTTAAGAAGCTTATCCGCGAAGTTCCCGACTTTCCCAAACCGGGCATCCTTTTCTACGACATTACGACGCTACTGAAAGATAAGGTCGGCTTCGCTACGTTGATCGATGCCCTTTCTGCGCACTACATGGAGAAGGACATCGATCTAGTGCTCGGTATCGAGGCCCGGGGATTCATCTTCGGCCCTGCTCTGGCATATCGCCTGAATGCAGGTTTTGTTCCTGTGCGTAAGCCGAAAAAGCTTCCTGCCGAGACTGCCAAGGTCACGTATCAGCTGGAATACGGCAGCGATTCGCTGGAGATGCACAAGGATGCAGTGAAGCCAGGACAGCGAGTCATCATCGTCGACGATCTCCTTGCGACCGGTGGCACCTGCGCTGCGACGGTGCAATTGACGAAGTCACTTGGTGGACAAATCGCCGGGCTCGCCTTTGTGGTGGAACTGGATTTCTTGAATGGGCGAGAAAAGCTGAAAGAGTACGACGTTTTCTCGTTGCTGCACTATGACAAGTAGCTGGTAAGTTGCTCAGCTTCTAAGCGCTTAAGCAAAAACAGACCAAAGTGGCACAGGCGCCCTCGCCTGTGTTGACGTTGGGCGGAGCCACAGCCGAGGGCGGCTGTGTCACGACTAGCCTGGAGGCTCAGCAGCTTAGCCGCTCAGAAGCTCTTTACCATACGCTGCAGGTCTTCTCCGGAGCCATCGGAGTGCCAGTCTTACAGGCGAATGTCTTCCTGAATTCAGGGAGGTTCACTATAACGCCATTTACTCGGTACTTGACCGGAGAGTGCGGATTCGTCTGCGCGATCATGCGCAAGACTTCAGGCGTGTAGTTTTCGCACCAGCCTTGTCCGTAGCCAACGAAGAAGCGTTGCTCGGGTGTAAGGCCGTCGACTGGTTGCGGCTTCTGATCGAGCCCGGAGGCATGCGCGAGATAAGCCATCCATGCCAGTTTGAGTCCGCCGAGATCGGCCACGTTCTCGCCGAGCGTGAGTTTGCCGTTCACGTGTACGTCTTCGGTAGCGATGAAGCCGTTGTATTCATCGACTACGCATGAGACCCGCTCCTCAAACTGCTTCGCATCCTGCGGAGTCCACCAGTCTTCGAGATTGCCTTTCGCGTCGAATTGACGGCCTTCATCGTCAAAGCCGTGTGTAAGCTCGTGGCCGATCACGCCGCCGGCATCGCCGTAGTTCACCGCGTCGTCCATATTGTTGTCGTAGAACGGAGGCTGCAGGATGCCGGCAGGGAAATTGATGTCGTTCATCTGGGGGTTGTAGTATGCGTTCACCGTTGGAGGAGTCATTCCCCATTCGGTACGATCTACCGGCTTGCCGATCTTGTCGATCTGGCGATGCGATTCGAATTCTGCGCCGCGAACGAAGTTGCCGAGCGCATCTCCCCGGACGACTTTGTATTTCGTGTAGTCGCGCCATTTGTCGGGATAGCCGATCTTGTTGACCACGGTGTGCAGTTTCTCCAGAGCGCGCTGCTTGGTCTGCGGCGTCATCCAGTCGAGCTGCTCGATGTCCTTTTGCATCGCGCCTTCGATGTCGTGAACCATCGTTAACGTGCGCGTTTTACCTTCCGCGCCGAAGGTGCGGTCGACGTAGGCTTGTCCCAGGGCTTCCCCGAGCACGCGATCGGTTGAGCGGACGCACCGCTTCCAGCGCGGCTGCAGTTCCTTTGCACCTGCGAGCGTGTGATTGTAGAAATTGAAGTTCTCATTCACGAACGCTGTCGGCAGCGTAGGAGCGAGGGCGTGGACGGTCTGCCAGCGCAGATACGTCTTGATGTCATCCAAGCTGCGCTGTCCCAGTACGGTGTTCAGGCTCTTGAAGAACTGAGGAACCGCAACGTTGAGAGAATCCACCGGAGGAGTGCCTACCGCACGCATGTAGTTGGCCCAGTTGAATGACGGAGCCATGTCTTCAAGATCCCTCACGGGCAGCTTGTGATACAGATTCGAAGGTTCGCGACGGTCGACTACAGTCAGCGAGCCATTTGCCAGCGCAATTTCGATCTGCATTACGGTTTGCGCGTCAGCCGCTGCCTGCGATTGCGACTCACCCAGCAGCTTGAACATCTTGGTCACATGTTCGATGTACTGTTTGCGGATCTCCTCGTCCTTGGCTCCCGTCCGCGTGTAGTAGTCGCGTTCAGGTAGTCCGAGCCCGCCCTGGTCTGCCTCGGCGATCACTGAATTCGCATCCTTAAAGTCCTGATCGGAGCCATAGTCGAACAGCGCATCGACGTTGATGAGATGAAGACGAGCGACCGTGAGCGCGAGATCAGCTTTGTCCTTGATGGCAGCGATCCGGTCTAGCTCTGGCTTTAGCGGCGAGGTCCCCTTCTTCTCGATCGCATTCTCATCCATGCAAGATGAGTAGTAATCGCCTATCTTCTGATTCACCACGCTGCGCTTCGGATCGTTGGTCGAGGCCTTCTCGAGGATGTCGCGGAGGATGAGACGATTGCGTTCTGCAAGTTCAGTATCACGTCCATAGGAGCTCTGGTCTGCTGGAACCGGATTCTGCTTGAGCCAGCCGCCGCAGGAGTACTGGTAGAAGTCCACGCAAGGATCGACGCTCTTGTCCATTAGATTGGGATCGAGGCCCTTGAGTTGAAGAACGTGACTTTCGGGCGAAGTTGACCCAGTCGGTTGTGGAGCCGTTTGTGAGAGCACCACAGTCGCGAATAAAGCGACAACGAGCAGCAGATGAATTCTCATGAGTTCTCCTGGAGCAATGAAGAAATCAGAGTGTAGCAGCTTGAATACAGTCGTTGGACGATGCAAAACGCGTAGAGTGGGGACGAGAGCGGCATCTCTTGGCAGAAATCTCCGCTTCTTGGACCAGGGACCAATTGAATGTTGCCTCATCAATCTCGATAAAATCGAAGCATGAGTTCCTTCGGCAAGCTGCTGATCGGCGTTGGCGGGCTGCTGATCGTCATCGGCTTGTGCGTTCTCCTTGCCACTCGTGCCGGCATTCCGCTCGGACGTCTGCCTGGCGATATCAACTACCGCGGCAAGAACACAGTTGTTTTCTTTCCCATTACGACCTGCATTGTTCTGAGCATCGTGTTCAGCCTGGTTATGTGGATCGTGAATCGGTTCTTTCGATAAGGGGAAGCCTTTGTCATTCCGAACCGCCGGTTTGTGGCGGTGAGGAATCCCTATGGACTTCGACACGTGGATTCAATTCGAGAACCGCGAATAATTCTCGACTGTCTTTCGGCAAAGTAGATTGAAGAAATCGGGAAGCCTCGCATCAGACCGGCAGGGTGGCAGTCCATAGGGATTCCTCACCGCCACAAACCGGCGGTTCGGAATGACAACAACAGAGGGAGACGTGGTGAATTAGACTCTTCTCGCTGATGTCTACTCTCGAACAGCTTGGCTTCAGCTTTCAGCCGCAGCGGCGCATCTTCACTGTGCGCGATCTGGTGGGCATGGTGCGAACCGCGGTTGAACGCGAGTACACCGACATTTGGATCGGTGGCGAGATCTCGAACTATCGCCCTGCCGAATCAGGACATCTTTACTTCACGCTGAAAGATGGCGAGGCTCAGCTTCGGGTGGTGATGTTTCGCATGCAGGCGCGCCTGCTGCGATTTCGTCCGGACAACGGCATGGAGGTTCTTGTTCGCGGACGAGTGACGGTTTACGAAAGCCGCGGCGAGCTTCAGCTTATCGCGGAGTACCTTGAGCCAAAAGGTGCTGGTGCGCTGCAGATTGCATTCGAGCAGCTCAAGGCGAAGCTCGCAACGGAAGGATTGTTCGACCAGGCGCGTAAGAAGCCGATTCCGACCCTACCGCGATGCATCGGCGTGGTGACGTCGCCGCGTGGAGCTGCGATTCACGACATGCTGAATGTTTTGCGGAGAAGGCATGCATCTGCCCGGCTGTTGATTTATCCCGCGCAAGTGCAGGGAGAAGCCGCGCCGAGCGAAGTTGCGTCGGGCATCCGTTACTTCAATAAGTCGCGCAAGGTTGATGTGATCGTCGTTGCGCGCGGTGGCGGCTCGCTCGAGGATCTTGCGGCGTTTAACGATGAAGGGCTCGCGCGCGTAATCGCCTCGTCTGAGCTGCCTGTTATTTCCGCGATTGGTCACGAGACCGACTTCACGATTGCTGATTTTGTCGCTGATTTGCGGGCCGCAACACCCTCCGCGGCAGCAGAACTGGTGATTTCTGCAAGGCAGCACCTCGAAGAGCAGATCGGCTCTCTATCCCTCCGCCTGGAGCATGGAATTCGTTATCGGCTGAATCTCGATCGCCGCCGGTTCCACGAGTTGGGTGAACATCGCGCTCTTCTGCGCGTTACCGATGCGATCCGTCGCCGTGAGCAGCGATTGGATGAATGGTCCGCGCGCCTAGTCGGGTCAGAAAGCAGTCTTCTGCGAGGCTATCGTCGCCGATTGGATCTCGCCGCCATTCGCGTCCGGCATCACGACCTGCGACGTCTATTTCTGGGAATGCAGAGGAACTTGCAGGCAATCCACTCCCAGCTTCCACGGGCCATGCGCTCAGTGTTGTTTAGCCGCCGTGCGCGATGGGAACAATTGACTGCGCGTCTCGATTCTCTTTCGCCGCTCAAAATCCTCGATCGAGGTTATGCGGTTGTATTCGCTCCGTCCGGCAAGCCTGTCGTTGACTCCACAACCGTTGCGCCTGGAGACGAATTGGAAGTGCGGCTGGCGAAGGGGAGTCTGGACGCGCAGGTGCTGAGAACGTTCAAGTAGAGTTTTTGTGGCACAGCCGCCCTCGGCTGTCGCTTTGCCCAAATCCGAGAGCAGTCAGGGCGCTTGCGATGTGAGGCGGTTTTATTCATTCGTTAAATTACTCCTCATGCCTCTGGATGGAACTCAAGAGAAGCAACGCTCACTGGCATCCTAAGTCTATGCCGAAGAAAGCTGAGTTTGGGCGGAGCCACAGCCGTGGGCGGCTGTGCCACGATGCCTAGACACTCAGCCATCCTTCGTCTGTCCCACGCGCACGCCTATTACAATGCTTTCATGAACAAGATGATCGTCTCCAACCTCGTGCACCGGCCGATTCGGTCGCTCATCAGCATCTTTGCGATTGCGATCGAGGTGACGCTCATGCTTGTGATCGTGGGCTTGATGTTTGGCATGATGAATGACACCAAGGAGCGCCAGGCTGGAATCGGGGCGGACGCGATGGTTCGCCCACGCGGATCCTCGGTGATTCTGAGCGCCAGCGGAGCGCCGCTTTCGATCAAAGTTGCGGATGTGCTGCGCAGGCTCGGGCACGTTACGGCCGTGTCCCCTGTCCTTCTTCAAGGCACCACTGCAGGAACGGTAGAGACCATTTATGGCATTGATCTCACAAGCTGGGACGCTATGGGTTCACCATTCCAGTATCTTTCTGGCGGGCCCTATCAAGGTCCAAATGACATCATCGTTGACGATTATTTTGCCAACTCCGCGCACGCGAAGGTGGGCCAGGAGATAACGGTACTGAATCACCAGTTCAGGATTTGTGGGATTGTTGCTCATGGGAAGGGTGGACGCAAATTCCTGCAGATTGCTACGCTGCAAGACCTGACAGGCGCTCAAGGCAAAGCCTCCATCTTCTATGTGAAGCTCGATGACCCGAAAAATTTCGACGCCTTCAAAGCGGAAGTGGTGAAACTGCCGGGAATCAGTCCGGATCAGGTGGAGTCAGTGAAAGAGTGGCTTACTCTCATCACGCCAGAGGCACTGCCGGGATTCTCAATTACCGTGAAAATCGTGATTGGCATTTCAGTGTGCATCGGCTTCATTGTCATTTTTCAGTCGATGTACACGGCAGTCATGGAGCGCACTCGCGAGATCGGGATTCTTAAGTCGCTGGGGGCATCGAAGACTTACATTGTCAATGTGATGCTTCGTGAGACCGCAATTCTCGCGATTGCAGGTATCATTCTGGGAATCGCAATCAGCTATACGACGCAATCAGCCCTATTCGCGAAATTCCCCACAATTCGCGTGCAGGTAGGTGCGGAACATTGGGTATGGAAGTCTGCGGTGATTGCCGTTATCGGCGCGGTGGTCGGTGCTTTATATCCTGCTTTCAAAGCTGCACAGAAAGATCCCATCGATGCGCTGGCCTACGAATAGCTGTTTGACGGCTCAATTCGTGAGCAAGCCAGCGACCAGCCGCGCTTCTGCTACAATCCCCTCCGCTTTCCAATGGCATCTTCCCGCGGAGGTTTCCTATGCAGATGCTTGCCAGGTTGGCTGTCGGTTGTCTTCTCCTCTCGTCGCTGCTCTCGGTCACCGGGTGCGGTTATCACAGCGACAAAGAGAAGTACTATCTAGTTTCTGTCAACATTCAATTGCCTTATTGGCAGGCTGCTGCAGCGGGCATTCGCCGAGCTGCGCACGAGATGCAGGTGCAGAGTCAATTCTCTGGTCCTGACAGCTATGACGCGCAGGCTGAGGTACAGGCCTTCCGCCAGGCTGTAGCGGCTAAGCCCGGCGGTATCCTCGTGTCTCCGGCGGATCCCAAGCTCATGACTCCAGAGATTGATCGAGCCATCGAACAAGGCATCGCCGTCATCACGGTAGATTCAGATGCACCGCTCAGCAAGCGCCTCTTCTACGTTGGCACCAACAACATAGCCGCTGGCGAGTTGGGTGCCCGCGTTGCGATCAGGAAGACGAACGGAAAAGGAAACTTCATTGCCTTCACTATGCCAGGACAGGCGAATCTCGATGAGCGGCTTGAGGGCTATCGCAAAGCCTTTGCCGCTCATCCGGAGATGAAGATCGTTCAGGTCGTCGATATCCACGGCCAGCCGACGGCCGCCTTCGACGCTGCTGAGGCCTCTCTCGCAAAAAAGGGTGCTGACAAGATCGATGGGTATTTGTGCCTGGAAGCTTCCGCTGGAAAGGAAGTTGCCGAGGTTATGCGTCGATACAAGGCCAAAGACCGTGTCATTGTGGCCTTCGACACTGATCAGGAAACGCTGGATGCCGTCCGTGATGGCACCATTGCGGCCACGATCGCGCAGAAACCCGCAACCATGACCTACATCGGCACAATGATGCTCGACAGCCTGCATCACAACTTGAAGGAATCGATCAACCGTTATTGGGTTAATGATCCTTATGCTCCGGTTCCTGCATTCGTGGATACCGGAGCCACGCTCATTGACCAGAGCAATTTGGACGATTTCGTCAAGGCACGCGATGCCGCTGCCAGCAATAAGTGAGAAGTCTTAAGGATTAAGAAAGGTCGGCGGGAAGCATGTTGCACTGATCGAATTCGACTGCTATGCCGGTCGCTGCGCCGCGAGGGAAGCGTTCGACCCGAACGATAACTCCGTCACATTCCATGCGGATGTTCTTTCCGAATGCGGCCAGCACAAATTGGAGCGAGATTTTCGATCCTTCCAACGCATCGATTTCGGCGTAGAAGAATGCCCCTGAGGTGCTGAGGTCACGCATGATCGCAAGCTTCTCGTGACAACCTATTGACGGGCAGCTTATTGAGGCAGGGACGGTGAGGTGCACGCGCGATACCCTTCGTGCTTCGTCAATCATCGAGCGCATAATGTCGATTGCTCGCTGACTGCGCTCGACCACCGGTCCCTCCACGATCATGGCCGATCTAAATGCATTTACTGGGCCAGCCAGTAAGTTGCTGATTTTATTGAGGGAGTGTGAGGATATTTACTGGCAATGTGAGAAGTTTTTGCTTACCTGGGCCCTAATTAAGGTGAAATCTTCCTCGTTGCTGAAGCGCAAACACTTTCACACTGTGGATATTTTCTCGGAGATTCGGGCCCACCAATCTTCGAATGATTCAAGCGCCCGCCGACATTGCAGGCGATGACGTTCCTTTTTGTCCCGAATTTGACGTCGTGTGGCGTCGTCACATTTAGGAAGCAGATCGAATGTGATGTTTGCCGGCTGAAAGTTTTTGGCCTCGGCATTACAGATGTAGTGAATCAGCGATCCGAGTGCCGTGTCACGAGGTGGCGGGATCGGCTCATCTTCACTAACGAGTGCTGCAGCATGAATTCCGGCTAGTAGTCCAGCGGCGATCGACTCGGTATATCCCTCCACGCCGCATATCTGTCCCGCGAACAAGACGTTCGGATGAAGTTTCATTTGCAGAGTCTCGCGGAGGAGCGTAGGAGCATTCAGGTAAGTGTTGCGATGAATCTGGCCGTAGCGCAGAAACTTTGCATTCTCCAGTCCCGGAATCAGACGAAGAATGCGAGCCTGCTCTCCGAATTTGAGGTGATTCTGAAAGCCGACGAGGTTGTAGGAGTCATTGCGGAGATTCTCGCTGCGAAGCTGTACCACCGCATATGGCATCTTGCCTGTGCGTGGATCTCGAAGTCCGACTGGCTTCATCGGACCGAAGCGCAACGTGTCACGACCACGGCGCGCAATCTCTTCAATCGGAAGACAGCCTTCGAAGTAGTTCAGTTTTTCCCATTCTGGGCCGTCGACTGATTGGGCCTCGATCAGCGCATCGTAGAAGCGGTCATATTCTTCCTTTGTGAATGGACAATTGATGTAATCTGCGGTTCCTTTGTCGTAGCGGGCTGCAAGGTAGACGCGTGAGTGGTCGATTGAATCTGTTTCTACTACCGGGCTGATCGAGTCGTAGAAATAGAGATGTGAGCTTCCGGTGAGCCGCGCAATATCTTCGGAAAGGGCGTCAGAGGTGAGCGGCCCAGTGGCTACAATCGTGATTCCGTATGTTTCGTCGACGCTGGTGACCTCTTCGCGTACGACGTTGATCACAGGCTCAGCAGCGATTGCCTCCATAATCCGCCGAGAGAACTCCTGCCGATCGACGGCCAAGGCATGTCCGGCGGGGACGGCGCTGGCATCCGCGCATTGCAGCAGTACGGACCCGGCGCGCCGCATCTCCTGCTTCAGCAACCATGGAGCCGTGTTCTCGCTTTCACTCTTAAGCGAGTTCGAGCAAACCAACTCGCCGAAATCTGCAGTCCGGTGAGCCGGAGTGGTTCGCACAGGACGCATCTCGCAAAGCGTCACTGCCACTCCCCGCCGGGCACATTGCCATGCTGCTTCACACCCCGCCAGGCCACCGCCAATAATGGTCACACGACTATGCATCTGCATGAATTCTATTGAAAGTGTGCCGTCGTCGCTGCGCCGTTTGTTCTTGTCTGCTCCACGCTTTTCGTGATACCAGACTGCTATGGGCCGAATAACCAGTGCGGGTTGAGCCGAGAAGAGTGGCCAGCAGGATAATTCCCTGCTGTTTCTCTCAGAATTCCCTGGTCAGTTGCGAATCGCCAGTATTTACGCGGCTCTCGTGTGGATATTTTTTCTACGGGAATTATTTCCCTGCCGCTTTCCCTGAAGCAGGGAAAGCACCCATATCCGGCCAAATGCGAAGCCACGATGACTTGTCCCCTAGGCATACTAGAAAGCGCCTCCCGGGCTGAATACCGAGTTCGCCTTTCAAAACAGCGCCGGCGTGATTTTCATGCTCATATCTACGGCTTGCGGCGAGTGCGTGAGAGCACCAACGGAGATGTAATCCACACCTGTCTCGGCATAGCTGCGGACATTCTGCAGATTCATTCCACCAGAGGCTTCGAGAGGGATGCGGCGAGTGTGGCTGGCAACGCGCTCGACGGCTTTGCGAACCGTCGCCGGATCCATGTTGTCGAGAAGAATGGCCTCCGCTCCGTTTGCCAGCGCTTCTTCGAGCTCGTCCAGCGTACGCACCTCAATTTCGATGGGCTGCGAGCCCACGCGCGCCTCATGCGCACGCTTCAGGACCCGTTCAATCCCGCCACCGAGCGAGATGTGATTGTTCTTGATGAGCACGCCATCGGAGAGGTCCAGTCGATGATTGTGTCCTCCGCCACAGCGTACGCCGTACTTGTCTAGCAGGCGCAATCCCGGAACCGTCTTCCGTGTGTCAAGAATGCGAGCTCTCGTTCCAGCGATGGCATCGACATAACGTCGCGTCGTCGTCGCGATACCACTCATGCGCTGCAGCAAATTCAAGATCACGCGTTCGCAAGAGAGGATGACGCGTGCATTGTGTCGAATCACCGCAATCGCCTGCCGATCGTGCAGGCGAACACCGTCGAAGATCTCCGGATGACTGATGACTTCATGGTGCCCTACAACGGATTTGTCAAGGCTGCTGAAGATCTCAAGAATTCGATTCACGGCCCCCAAGCCGGAGAGAATGCAATCCTGTTTGGCGTGAATGGTCGCGGTGGCTCGCATGCGCGGATCGATGCAAGCCTGAGTTGTGGCATCGCGAGTGGCACGATCTTCTAGGAGGGCTCGCTCGAGAATTTCAGTGATGCGCCGACTGTGCCAATCCAATGTGTGGTCTCAGGGGAAAAGAGTAGGCGCGTAGCGCCAACAGATTTTACAGTACGACCAGTGGCCGAATGAGTCAACGCCGGAGAATCGAGCACATTCCAACGGCGATGACTATAGCTCCAGACTCTTTAGATAGTCGCGGAATGCGGGATTCAATTCAGGACGTTTCAGCGCGAATTCTACAGTCGCTTGGAGGAACCCAAGTTTGTCGCCCGCATCGTGCCGCCTGCCTTCATAGCGATAGCCAAAGACTTTTTGCTGCTTCAGCAACAGGCGCAGGGCATCCGTCAGCTGTAGTTCTCCTCCGGCTCCCAGCGGAGTGTTGTCGAGAACCTCGAATATCGCGGGTGTCAGAATATAGCGGCCAATGATGGCCAGGTTGGAAGGAGCGTCGGCGAGCTTTGGCTTCTCGACCATGTCACGAACCTCAAAGAGGCGATCATTGCCCTTGACAGGAGTCGCGTCAATCACGCCGTAGGAGGAGATCGCGGGCCCATCCACTTGTTGTGTGGCGATGATGCTGGACTGCGTCTGGTTGAACTGGTCGATCATCTGCCTCAGGCATGGCGGATTGGCATCGATCACGTCATCCGCCAGCAGCACTGCAAAAGGTTCGTCGCCGACCAGTTCGCGCGCCATCAATACGGCATGTCCCAGTCCCAGCGCTTCCTTTTGACGCACGTACGCGACGTGAATCATGTCAGAAATCTGGCGCACGATGGTCAGAAGATCGGTCTTCTTGCGCTCCTCGAGCATCTTCTCGAGTTCGTAGCTGACATCGAAGTGGTCTTCGATAGCACTCTTGCCCCGGCCCGTCACAATGATGATCTGATCGCATCCCGCCGCCAAGGCCTCTTCTACCCCATACTGGATGATGGGCTTGTCGACAATGGGCAGCATCTCTTTGGGCTGAGCCTTCGTCGCGGGCAAAAATCGAGTGCCCAAACCTGCAGCGGGAAATACTGCCTTGCGTACCCTCATTGCCATTTGTGATCTTCCTGTGCGCAGGCGGCGCGATAAAAGTTTGATGCGGAGTGAAGCGACTGGCGAATCGATTCGGGGCTTAGACGGAACTCTGAATTATAGATGAACTGTCGTAGGACTACGCGACTCTGACTGGTTCGCCTGCAAGCTCCTGCAGCAGGGAGGTGATCTGGAAGAGTGCGAGTTCGGCGTCGGTCGACTTCAGCGTGAATTGCAAGAGCCCTCCAGGCGAAAACTTCGCTCCCTTGGTCGAAGCCACGAACTGCGCGAGTCGGGCCGGATCGACGTTGGCTTGCTCGGAGAACCGAACTTGCACTGCGTCACGCTTGCGGTCGATCCCGATCACCCCAATGCGCTCGCTCAGTAGCTTCAACGCAGCAGCATCGAGCAAATTGCTGACCGGCCCTGGCAGCGGCCCATAACGATCCTCGAGTTCAGCGCGAACGTCGGCGAGCTGATCTTCGTTCTCGACCCCTGCAATCCGCTTGTACATGCGTAGCCGCTGATTCTCTTCCTGAATGTATTCGTTCGGAAGCCGCAGGTTGAGAGCAAGGTTCAGTTGCGTGCTGACACGCTCGGGTAAGTCCTCGCCCTTGAGCTCACGAACGGTGCGCTCCAGAAGAGTGGTGTACATTTCGAAGCCTACGGCTTCGATTTGACCACTCTGCTCCCCGCCCAGCAGATTGCCGGCACCGCGCAGTTCAAGATCGAGCGCGGCGATCTTGAATCCTGCGCCCAGATCGGAGAATTCCTTCAAGGCCGCGAGACGACGGCGTGCAATCGGCGTAAGCTCCTGCTCCGCTGGAATCAAGAGATAGGCATAAGCGCGGCGATTCGAGCGTCCCACGCGACCACGCAACTGATAAAGCTCCGACAGCCCGTGACGATCGGCTCGATTGATGAGAATCGTGTTGCAGAGTGGGATATCAAGGCCGTTTTCGATAATCGTCGTGGCCACAAGCACGTCAGCTCCGTGCCGCATGAAGCTGAGCATTACCTTCTCCAGCTCGCCCTCAGACATCTGTCCATGTCCAACAATCACACGGGCGCGCGGTACGAGCTCCTGAATCTTCGAGGCGATCTCATAAATACTCTCCACGCGATTGTGAACGAAGTACACCTGACCTCCACGCTCGAGTTCGTGCTCGATCGCCGACCGGATCAGCTTTTCGTCGAACTGCGCGACCACGGTTTGGATCGCCATGCGATCCTTCGGCGGAGTTTCGATCACGCTCATATCGCGCAGCCCCACCAGCGACATATGCAGCGTGCGCGGAATCGGTGTAGCCGACATGGTCAGGACATCCACTTCTTTCTTGAGCTGTTTGAGCCTTTCTTTATGACGGACCCCAAAGCGCTGCTCTTCGTCCACAACGAGAAGGCCTAAATCAGGAAACTTGATGTCCTGCGAGAGAATGCGATGCGTGCCGATAAGGATGTCGATCTTTCCTTGCTCGACTTTCTCGACGATTTCCTTCTGCTGCTTCGCCGTGCGGAAGCGGCTAAGCATCTCGATGGTGATGGGAAAAGCCCCGAAGCGACTTTTGAAGGTTTCGAAATGCTGGAAGGCAAGGACAGTCGTTGGCGCAAGGACCGCGACTTGCCGGTTATCCTGAACAGCCTTGAAGGCTGCACGCATAGCAACTTCCGTCTTGCCGTAGCCAACGTCTCCGCAGAGTAGGCGGTCCATCGGCATGGTGGACTCCATATCCTGCTTGATGTCGGCGATCGCGGAAACTTGATCGTCAGTCTCGTTGTAATCGAAGGTATCCTCGAACTCGCGCTGCCATTGAGTATCCACAGGGTAGCTGTGGCCCTGTGCCATCTTGCGCTGCGCGTACAGTTTGAGCAGTTCGTCGGCCATGTCGCGCATGGCCTTTTTTACCCGGGCCTTTGTCTTTGCCCACTGTGTGCCGCCCAGTCGGCTAAGTGGAGGGCGTGCGCCCTCAGTCGAACGGTACTTTTGAATGAGGTCGAGTCGCGTGAGAGGCACATACAACTTGGCTGCTTCAGCGAACTCCAGCAGCATGAACTCACCCGTGGTATCGCCCTGGGCGAGTTCTTTTAATCCCTGATACTGCGCGATGCCGTGTTCGACGTGCACGACGTAATCGCCGACGACGAGGTCGCGAAAGTCCGAGAGGAAGGCTGAAACCTTCGACTTCTGGCGCAGCGGCTGCGAGACGACTAAGTCAGAATCGTCAAAAAGATCACGTGACCCGAAAAGCACCAGATTGGCATCCGTAATCTCCACACCTTCCGGCAATGCTGCCTTCACAATCGTGGTCGTGCTCATCTCTCCGGCGAAGAACGATGTCTCATCGAGATAGCTTTCGCTCCCTGGCGAAGGTGCGCGACTGCCCATGCGGAATGGCAGAGAATATTCCGTGAAAACGTCCGCAAGCCGTTCAACTTCTCCCATATTGGGAGCGGCAAAGATCACGCGTCGTCCTTCTCCTGTAAGTCTCTTGGCTTCCTCCACCATGGCCGGGATTGAACCGTGAAAGCGCGTGGTTGGACGCGAGTGGAAGGTGAACTCTTCATTCGCGATGTTCTCCCCGGCCGCAGTATCGGCAATGCCGAGCCGCTCCATGTCGATGCCAGGTGTACTCAGCAGCCTTTCGCGCCATTGGTCAGGAGGAAAATAGATCTCTTCGGGTCGCACCAGTGATCCCACGCCGCTGCGATCGTGGCGGTCGTTAACTCTGTTCCACCACTCCTCTTGCTTGGCCCACACTGCCGAGGGTTCATCGACGATCACCAGAGCGTTGGGCAGCAAATCGAAGAGGTGTTGCCCTGAACCGGCGACGGGAGCATAGAACTCCCAGCCGGGAAACACGGTCACTCCAGTTGCGGCGATCGCCTGTTCGACCTCAAACTCGCTTCCGCTCAGGCGCCTGCCGGAAAGCCGAGAGTGAATGACTCCGAGAACGCGCTCGTTGACAGGAGTTTCCGTGAGAGGCAGCAAGATCACTTCATCCACTGGCGCCGCAGATCGTTGTGTGCCCGGGTCAAACTTGCGGATAGTCTCAACTTCGTCGCCAAAGAACTCAATCCGCAACGGACGATCCGCTTCCGGTGGATACACATCGAGGATGCCGCCACGCAGGGCGAACTCTCCAGGCATGTCGACTGCATCGGCAGAGTTATAGCCAATTGTGCGGAGGTGCTCGAGCAGCGGATCGATGTCGATGGTCTCAGCGCGCCGCACAATCCGCGCTAAATCCGCGTAATACTCGGCCGTATTCAGACGCATCGACGCCGCCTCGAGCGGCACTAGCACGATCGACGCCGCCCCGGTTGCAATTTTCCAGAGCACTGAGGCGCGTTCTTCCTGGATCTCCGGATGAGGAGAAAGCTTCTCAAATGGGAGAACGTCGTGTGCCGGCAGCTTGAGAATTGCCTTAGGACTTACAGAGCCCGTGAGCTCCGCCATCGATTGCAGAGCCGGCAACATCTCCTCGGCTGCTCGATTGTTTTCAACGATGACGACCAGCGGAGCACCAGCAGCTGCGGAGAGCAAAGGAAGGTGCAGAGCTTTGGCAGAATTGGTGAGTCCGGAGACACCTCGCCGCCCCGCACGGCTCTTGAGATGGGAGACCGTACGCCGAAGGGCTTGAGACTTCTCGACGTCCGCAAGCAACTCGCGGACAAAAGGCAAGACCATGGGGGCAGAGTCCATTTTAACAGTCAGCGGCCCCGATTCCTCTGGCCCGATTAGCCAAGCGGCAGGGGACGTATAAACTGTCTCCCGTGAACCTCGCCTTTTTCGGCGGTACCTTCGATCCAGTTCATCGCGGACACATCGCCGTCGCCGAGAGCGCGACGAAGCACTTTGAGCTTGGCAAAGTGTTGTTCGTCCCGGCGGAGTTGCCGCCGCACAAACAAGATCATGCGCTTACTCCCTTTGCGCATCGCTTCGCAATGGTCGCGCTGGCAACGCAAGGTCATCCGACATTCATTCCCTCCGACTTTGAGGCCCGGCTCTACGCAGAAACTGGCAAACCTAACTTTTCGCTGGAGACGATCCGCCGGCTCAAGAGCACGCTGAAGAAAGCAGACAAGCTCTACTTTCTCGTCGGCATTGACGCGTTTCTCGACATAGCGAATTGGCATCGGGCAGTGGAGCTGCTCAAGGAATGCGAGTTCATCGTCGCGAGTCGTCCTGGATACTCTTTAGGAGACATCGCAGGTGCTCTTCCGGAGCGGCTCCGACCCAAAGCCGAGGTGCTGAAGGCAGCGAGCAAAGCAGGCGGTGGGCTGGCGCCTTCAGGTTCGGTGATGGCGTTTTCCGGCGTCACTCTTCACCTGCTGGAAGATGTCTCTGAGCGCGTCTCCTCCACACAATTGCGCGCTGCTGCTGCTTCCTCCGGCAGGCGACTCGAGGGATATGTTGGAGACCCCGTTGCCGAGTACATCCGCAAGACTCGGCTCTATCGTTCAGCTGCCAGTTCTGACAGTCCGACCACAGCGCCGCCCGTCGCCCCCAGTGTCAAAAAGAAATCACGGCGCTGAAATCTTCCACAGACTAGAATCAAATACAAGAAAACCTCGACAACGGAGAAGAATCCAACCACAAGAATGAATGCCCAGATCCGAAGCCAGGTAGTCTCTGCCGTTCAGGCTTGCGAAGAAAAAAAAGGCGAGGACATCAGCATCCTCGAATTGGATAAGAACTCATCGGCATTCACCGACTACTTCCTCATCTGTACCGGAAAGAATCCCCGTCAGATTCAGGCCATTGCCGACGAAGTAGAGCTGCGCCTCAAGAAGGCCGGTTCTCCTGCCAACCAGATGGAGGGTTACAACCAGGCCGACTGGATCCTGATCGACTATGTGGACTTTGTCGTCCACGTGTTTTCGGAAGCTTCGCGCAAGTTCTACGACCTGGAACGGCTCTGGAAGTCGGCACGCAAGGTAACCGTCGGCGATCTGAAAAAGCCTGCGGTTAGCCCGCGTGCTCTTAAATCTGCACGCACGAAAGCTCCAGCCAAGGTAGCATCGCGGACACGCAACTCAGTCGCTCGAAAGCCTGCCCGAGTCACTGCACACCGCCGCAAGTCTTCTTGATGAAACCAGCGAACGTACTCACGCGCTTCTCCGATCGCGTGGATGACTACATAAAGTATCGCCCGGGATACCCGCCTGGAGTAGTTCAGCTCCTCAAGGATCGTTGTGGGCTGAGTCCCAATTCGGTAATCGCCGACATCGGCTCAGGACCAGGGAACCTCGCGCGCCTGTTCCTCGACAACGGCAATGAAGTGTTTGCCGTGGAACCAAACGCCGAAATGCGCAATGCCGGCCAACAGCTCCTTGGACATTACCGCCAATATCACAGTATCGAGGGCTCGGCAGAAGATACGCATCTCGCTGGCAGTTCGGTCGACTTCATTACTGCAGCGCAGTCATTTCACTGGTTCGATTGGCCACGAGCTAATGCCGAGTTTAAGAGAATTCTGCGGCCTCACGGGTGGGTTGTGCTGCTGTGGAATGACCGGCGGCTAGAGTCGAGTCCTTTTCAGCGAGAGTATGAGCAGCTGCTTCTTCAATATGGAACTGATTACGCTGAAGTAAAAACTCAGGGACGAGCTGCCGTTGACGGGATTGCCGAATTCTTCTCAGGCCGCTTCGTGAAAGTCTCTCTGGACAATTCGCAATTTTTCGACTTCGCGGGTCTTAAGGGCCGCGTACTCTCCGCCTCGTACGCTCCGAAACCGGATCATCCGAATCATGCTCTTATGCTGGCCGAGCTGGAAAGACTCTTCCGCAAGTGCGCAAATGGCGACGAGGTAGCGTTCGAGTACGACACGAACATGTACTTCGGACAGCTCAAATGAAGCTGCGCGTCGTCTGGATCGCGCCGAAATCACGCAGCAGAGAGCCAGCTTACGATGCGCTCACTCGGGAATACATAAGTCGCATATCCAGGTATCAATCCATTGAAGCGTCCGACTTGCCCCATGAAAGCGCTCTACTCAAACTGCTCGAACAATCCGCCGGCCGCACCAAGCCATTGCTTGTGCTGCTCGATAGTCGCGGTAAGGACATGACTTCAGAGCAGTTTGCGGAGTTCATCGAAGCTCAGCATTCAGCAGATGTGCAGCAATTGATGTTCGCCGTCGGTCCAGCAGACGGATTCAGCGACGCAGCCCACAAGGTAGCAAACAAGATCGTCTCACTCGGCAAGATGACACTTCCTCACGAACTTGCGCGGGTCGTTCTCCTCGAGCAAATCTACCGGGCATTTACAATAATCAGGAAACATCCGTACCACTGCGGGCATTAATGTTCACTCAGGAACCTATTACCGAAGAGCTGGTGCAAGAGGTTGCTCGAAGGATCGTCAAAGAGGTTCATCCTCGGCGAATTATCGCCTTTGGGAGCTACGCCCGGGGAGAGCAAAAACCCGACAGCGACCTTGATCTCATTGTGGAGATGGAAACCGATAAGCCGTTCTATGAGCGCGGTATGGCCATAGCCGCCCTCTTTCGTAATCGACGGTGGGCAATGGATCTCCTGGTTTACACGCCTGAGGAATTCGCCGAGCAGAGGGGCGTATTAGGCTCACTACTTTCTATGGTGGAGCGAGAGGGAAAAGTCATCTATGAGCGCTCCTGAGCGCGATCCACTTCAGTGGTTGCTGAGGGCTCAAAGCGATCTGTTAAACATCGATAACAATCTCACTTCGCTCACAATTCCCTGGGACACAATGGTCTTTCATGCGCAGCAGGTCTGCGAGAAGCTGCTGAAAGCGGTTGTCGTTCAGAAGGGCAACGTGCCGCCACGTTCCCATGATCTTGTGCTCCTGTTGAACATGTGCCCTGAGGTTACCGCTCGGGACACTTCTCTGCCGCAAGATATGGACAAACTGATGCTGCTCTTCGGCTCTCGATATCCAGACACAAAGTGGCCTTCCGAGACAGAGGGAAGAAACTCTGTTGCGATAGCTCGCAGACTCGCAAACATTATTGTCCCGATGATCAAGACAAAACCGTGACTGACGTTCGCCGCGGTCTCATTATCGTTAACACCGGTCCCGGAAAGGGAAAGACGACTGCCGCGATGGGGACGGCCCTTCGCGCCGTCGGCAATGGCATGAAAGTTCTCATGCTGCAGTTCCTGAAAGGATCGTGGCATTACGGTGAACTCGACGCGGTGAAGGCCTTCGGCGAGAATTTCGTAATGAAGCAACTCGGACGCGGCTTCGTAAAAGTCGGCGGCGCTGAGACCGATCCGGAAGACATCCGAATGGTCGAAGAGGCGTGGCAGGAGAGTCGAGCGGAGATTCTTTCTGGAAAGTGGGATTTAGTCATTCTCGACGAAATTAATTACGCCATCAGCTACGGCATGTTGGATCCCGAGAAGGTTGTCGAAACGCTGAAGCAAAAGCCCGAAATGGTGCACGTAATCTTGACCGGACGCAGCGCACATCCGAAAATCGTTGAAGTTGCCGATACAGTCACCGAGATGCGCCAGGTGAAGCATGCCTACGAAGCCGGTATTCTGGCGCAAAGAGGAATCGAGTACTAATGACGTGGTTTAAGCGGGAAAGCTCCGAATTGGACCCTTCGGGCGAGAAGCGCGTTCGCACTGAAGGTCTTTGGGAAAAATGTGAAGGCTGCCGTCAGATCATCTGGAAGAAGGATCTCGACGCGAATCTCAACGTCTGCCCCAAATGCGACCAGCATTTCCGCCTCGACGCACGCGCCCGCCTCGCCATGCTGCTCGACAACAGCGAGTGGGAAGAAACCGAAACCAATCTCAGCTCCACCGATCCACTCAAATTCGTCGATACCAAAGCTTACAAGGACAGGTTGGCGAAAGCCCAAAAAGAGACCGAGATCTCCGATGCGATCATCAACGCCGAGGGCCTGCTCGACGGCAAGCAGGTAATCGCCAGCGCCATGGAGTATCGCTTCATCGGCGGAAGCATGGGAGCGGTAGTCGGCGAAGCCATCACGCGGGCCATCGAGCGGGCCATTCAAAAGCGCAAGCCGCTCATCATCATTTCGGCCTCTGGCGGTGCCCGCATGATGGAAGGCGTCGGCTCCCTTATGCAGATGGCAAAAATTTCGGCCGCACTCGCCAAGCTGGACGACGCCAGCCTGCCTTTCGTCTCCGTCCTCACCGATCCCACTACGGGAGGCGTAACCGCCTCATACGCAATGCTTGGCGACCTTAACATCGCCGAGCCAGGCGCGCTGATCGGCTTCGCCGGCCCGCGCGTGATCGAGCAGACCATCAGGCAAAAATTGCCGGAAGGATTTCAACGCAGCGAATTCCTGCTCGAACACGGAATGCTCGACGCCGTAGTCCACCGCAAAGACCTGAAGCCGTACCTGTCACGCGCCCTGTCCTTCATGGCTGCCTGAGCTGAGATCAAGCCAACCTAACCACAGAGGATACGGAGGAGCGGTCGGAGTCCTGCCGAAATGCAAGTCATTTGTTTGCCCTACATACAACCAAGTGGTCCAGATTCTCTTCCTAGAGAGCGACGAACCTGCGACGGTCTGGCCGATGGAATTGAGAAGCCTCTCTGGATGGAGGCCCCTTGGGCACAGTCCTCACAACTCCTGAAACGCTCTTTCACGGCGCTTCTCACTCGCCGGAACGAAGGCATCCGCTCAAGCGGGCAGACTCTTCGACCGCAAAGAGCAAGCCTAAAGTGCTGATCGTGGATGACGAGCACCTGATTGCGGACACGCTCGCGGAAATCCTCAATGACAAGGGGTTTGAAGTCACTGCCGTGTATGACGGTCGAAGCGCACTTGAACACATTCAGGACTTCGATCCGGACATCCTCATCACGGATGTCGTGATGCCGGGTATGAGCGGAATAGAACTCGCAACCATTGTTCGGAGCACTTGCCCAACCACGCGAATCGTTCTTCTCTCGGGCCAGGCGGGAACAGCGGAACTGGTCGATCGGGCCAGACGCCAGGGCCATTCCTTTGAGCTGCTGTCGAAGCCGATTGCTCCGGAGGCTTTGCTGGAACGATTGCGAGAGAAGTGACCTTCGATGACGAACGCGCAGGGGAAGCGCACTTCGATATTCAAACGGGACTTGGGGCAGCGCCATTGGCTAGTACGGTACGGCTGCGCAACATTCTTCGTCGTCCTCGCGCTACTTCTCAATTCCATTCCTCCAGCCCAGTCCCTGCCCTTTCTCTTCTTTTTTGCAGCGGTCGCCCTTAGTGCAAGTGTCTGTGGTTTTGGTCCAGCACTGCTGGCTACGGGTCTATCGGCAATCGCTGCCGATTACTTCTTCCTAGGAATAGAGTTCTCATTCTCACACTCGCTGAGTGACCTTCTGCGGGTGAGCTTCTTTCTCCTGGTCGCTCTCCTGATAAGCAGCACTGCCAGACAGAAATCGAAAGCCGAAAAGCTCGCCGAGCAAAGTCGAGCGAAGCTTGCTGCGATTATCGAGTCTTCAGACGACTCCATCCTCACGAAAACACTTGACGGTACGATCACCACCTGGAACAAGGGAGCTGAAAGGCTCTATGGTTATAAGGCGGAAGAGATCGTGGGCAAGAACGTCGCGCAACTCGCGCCTCCGGAAAAGCAAGGCGAGATGACCGCCATCATGGAGAAGCTCAGACGAGGCGAGAGAATCGATCATTACGAGACGGTTAGGGTGACGAAAGATGGATCCAGAATCGATATCTCTCTTTCGGTGTCGCCTCTATTCGAGGATGGAAAGATATTTGGCGCGTCGTCGATTGCTCGCGATATCACTGCCAAGAAGCTCAACGAAGAGGCATTGCGAAGGGCCGAAAAGCTGGCTGCCGCGGGCCGTTTATCTGCGACCATCGCGCATGAGCTCAACAATCCCCTGGAAGCCATCATCAACCTCATTTACCTGGTCCGCAGTAGTCAGGGGTTAGACGAGAAGGCACGGCGGCGCCTGGATCTAGCCGACCAGGAGTTGGCCCGGGTGGCCCATATGACAAGGCAGACGCTAGGTTTTTATCGAGACAGCTCGTCTGCCACGCGACTTGACGTGACCAAGATCATGGACGAAGTGCTCGCGTTGTATATGCGTAAATTCGAATCCAAGGGCATAGGAGTCCAAAAGCAATATTGCGATCCGATGGCAGTGACGGCCTTCGCTGGCGAAATTCGTCAGGTCTTCTCAAACCTGGTCGCGAACGCTATCGACGCAATGACCGATTCGGGCTGCGTCACGATAAAGATAGCGAACTCTCGCGAGTGGAAAAATGCCAACCTGCCGGGCGTGCGCGTCACCGTCGCAGACTCCGGTTCCGGGATCAGTCCTGCAACTAAGCCGCGACTGTTTGAACCGTTCTACACGACAAAAAGGGACGTCGGAACCGGACTTGGCCTATGGCTCTCCAAGGAGATCGTCGAGAAACACGGCGGCTCTATTTCAGTGCGCAGCAGTATTCAACCCGGCCGCACGGGCACAGCATTCTCAGTTTTTCTTCCAATCGGTCCACCCGCAAAAACCCAGACTCAGGCAGCATAGGCTGCGTTCTGCTCCATCTCAGGTCGCGAAATCGGGGACTCTGCAGACAACGCTCGCGCCTTAATAGAAACGGCCACTTTCGCTTTCACCCTATCTCACTCACTTACTCGTACCTCAACGCCACCATCGGATCCACGCGCATCGCCTTCCGCGCTGGAACGTAACAGGCCAGGAGGGCAATAGCGCATAGCAGCACAGCGACGATCGCGAACGTGAATGGGTCAGTTGATTTGACTCCGAACAGCATTCCGGACATGAGGCGCGTCAGCGCGAGCGCTGCAGCCACCCCGATGCCGATACCTAACAGCGTCATGCGCGCGCCGTCGCCCAGGATCATCTTCAGAACATCGAAACGTTGTGCTCCCAGGGCCATGCGGACTCCAATCTCTTGTGTTCTGCTGCCCACCAGGTATGAGAGCACGCCGTAAATGCCTACACTCGCGAGCAAGAGAGCGAGTGCAGCGAAGCAGCTTAGCAGGATCATCACGAAGCGCTTGGTCGCAATCGAGGCGGCTACGCTTGCGTCCATCGTTTCAGCTCCGAATGCCACGATCTCGCTGTTGCTTCGCGCTAGCGAATTGCGGATCGCCTGGAACAGATCGGATGGCGCACTTTCCGATCTGACGAGCACACCCATTCCACCAACCATTTGGCCGATCGTCTCCTCCGGAAGTTGGAAGAGTGGCCGATATAGTTGTGTGCGCAGAGGCCCGACAGCATCCCGATCGATTCCCCACTGATTGACGTGGCCCACTATTCCAACGATCTCCACTGAGTTCTTCTCGCCAAAATACAGACGCTTGTCGATGGGATCCGAATTGGGAAAGAACTTGTGCGCGAAGACATCGTCGATCACGGCTACGTGAACCGAGCTCTCGTTCTCGCTCTCGGTGAAGAAGCGGCCACGCAGCAAAGGAATGCCCATAGCGTTCAGATAGTCGGCACCTACGAGATAGTTCAACGCCCAACTCTTCTCGTTATCGCTGGTTGGCTTCGGCTGTCCTTCAATCCAGAAGGGCGTCTCATCGTCGCTTTGAAGCGGTATTGAGCCCCAGGTAAACGAACTTGCTTGTATGCCAGGCGTGGAGTTGATTTGACGCTCGGCTTCGCGAAATGCGGCCCGAATCTTGGCAGGGCTCGCATCGTTGAAAGATGGCGGAAGCGAGATGCCAAACGAGAGCACATGATGAGGATCGAAGCCGGGATCGACATTCCATAAGCCCACGAGCGTTCGGACCATCAGTCCGGCTCCCACGAGCAGCACCAGCGCTGTAGCCATCTCGATCACTACGAAAGCTTTCTGTGTGTGCGCGCGCGAACCGCTGAAACCGCGAGCATTGTCCTTGAGCGTGTCGAAGAGATTTCCCGCCGAGATCCTCAACGCTGGCGCGAGCCCGAACAGAATTCCAGCAACAAGCGAGATCAAAAACGTAAATGCCAGGACGCGCCCATCGAGTCCGATGCCGGATGCGCGCGGAAGCGCACTTGGAAGAGTCGCCAGCGCAGCGTGAGTTCCCCACTTCGCGACCAACAGACCGAGCACCCCGCCGGAGACGGCCAGCATTGTGCTTTCGGTAAGAAGTTGACGAATTACCCTCCCCTGCGCTGCGCCCAGTGCAAAGCGAACAGCAAACTCGCGGCTGCGGGCCTTCGACCGCGCCAGCAGAAGATTCGCGACATTCACGCATGCGATCAGCAGAACGAATCCGACGGCGCCAAGCAAGACCCACAGCACAGACTGGCTGCTCCGCACCATGTCTTGCTTGAGTGGGAACATCGTAGCGGCGATTCCCTTGTTAACGTCCGGATAGGCCGCCGCGAGATTACGACTCACGGAAAGCATGTCCGCGCGCGCCTGCTCGACAGTCACGCCCGGCTTCAAGCGGCCGATTCCGTGAATGCCGAGGCCGGAGCCGCGATGCAGGAGGAGATTGTTGGTCCATTGCCCAATAGGGACGTAGACCGCTGCAGAACGAAAAGAGGCCAGCAACAGGTCCCGTTGGTCCGGAAGTACGCCGATGATCGAATAAGACTTGCCATCAAGCGTAATACCCTGTCCCACAACGTTCGGATCAGAACCGAATTTCTCACGCCACAACGACTCACTTAGAAGTGCCATCGGCACCACGCCAACTTCGTCCTCCCCAGGACGGAGCATTCGTCCAGCCAGCGGCTTGATGCCCAGAAGGGGAAAGAAGTCCGAGGAGACGAATACGCCGCGAATTTGCTCCGGTTGCCCGTGCCCTCCGAGAATGAACGTCGTAATCCGGCTGATGGCCATTGCAGAAAAAGTGTGGTTGTTCTTCTGCCAGTCGCGGAAGTTGGGATAAGAGATCGAGCCATTGTCGAAATTCGGCTTGCTCTCGTGCAGAGTGACCAACTGCTCAGGATGCGGGTACGGCAGAGGATTCAGCAAAACCCCGTTCACGATGGAAAATACTGCAGTATTGGCGCCAATGCCCAGAGCAAGAGTCGATATTGCGATCAGGGCAAAAGCTGGAGACTTGACCAGCATGCGCAGGCCGTAGCGCACGTCTTGCAGAAAGGCCTCCAAGGAAGCTCCCGACCACATATCGTGCGTGACCTCTTTAATAAGGCCCACATTGCCAAATTCACGCTGGGCCGCATCCTGAGCTTCGCGCAAACTCTGGCCATCGCGCACGCGTTCGCGGGCCGCCATCTCAAGGTGGCTGCGAATTTCGGCTTCGAGATCAGCGTCCCTTTTGTCTCGTTTGGACATGAGACCCCCCTCCAGGCTGGAGCGACCTGAGACGCCGTTGCGGGATGGACAGCGTCAAGGTTTATGGCTGTAGACGGTCTACATCCTAAATAGTTAGCAGAAGCCTGAGTTCATGCTAACGGGCGGCGCTGCACCGGTTGAGATTGATTCCTCTGATGATCCGTCTCTTTACACTCGGACAGCTTTAACATGAGCGATTTCTATAGCGTATTTCATTATATGAATTATAGATTTTTTATCTTGAATTCATCAGTTGTTCTTAGGTATGTTCTGCCACTGTCACAGCTCTGCGCATTCTTGGCATCGTGTCGCGGGGCGAAGTCTGGGACGCAGCAGCCAAAGAGATCTTCTGGAGGGAGCCGCAATGACGTGCCGCCTTTCCGCAAAGTCCTACCTCAGGACCCTTTTCAGCCTGATTTTTTCCGCAGCATTTTCGCTACTGCTCACCGGGGGAGTCGTTCAAGCCCAAATCGCAACTGCGTCGCTGAACGGCACAATTACCGATCCCTCGGGAGCGTTGATTCCCGGCGCGACAGTAAGCTTGAAGAACGTGGCCACCAATGTGGAGCGAACCACCACGACGAATAGCGCCGGTCACTACGTGCTGGTCAACATCAATCCCGGCGGTTACACGCTTACTGTGCATAAGGACGGCTTTAGCACGGTATTGCAGCCGGAATTCGCGCTCGAGGTGAATCAGACTTCGACGCTGGATTTCAGCTTGCATGTTGGGTCGGCTGTAGAGAGCATTACAGTCGAGGCGGCGGAGACCGGCTTGCAAACCTCCACTTCCGAATTGGGAACCGTGATCGACAGACGCGCGGTGAACGACCTGCCTTTGAACGGCAGAAACTTTACACAACTGCTGAATCTGACGCCCGGGGTAAGCGCGGTGAACACTTCTCAGAACAGCAGCAATCAACAGTTCGCCGGAAACACCGTCGGCTCATTCTCCTTCCCATCCATCAATGGTCAGACCAATCGCAGTAATCTTTTCCTTCTGGACGGAGTAAACAACCAGGAAAGCTTTGCAAGCACATATTCAGTCCCGCCGATCCTCGACGATATTCAGGAGTTCAAAGTCGATTCGCATAACGATCAAGCTCAATTCGGAGGTGTCCTGGGTGGTGTAATCAACGTGGTTACCAAATCGGGAACTAACCAGTTTCACGGAACAGCGTGGGAGTTCTTCCGCAACAGCGCGCTTGATGCTAAGAACCCGATCACCGGCATCAACGAACTCCACTTGAACCAGTTCGGGGCAAATATCGGTGGTCCTGTACTTCTGCCTCACTACAACGGGCGCAACCGGACGTTCTTCTTCGGCAGCTATGAAGGAATACGACGCCATGAGGGCAACGCGAATCTCGTGTTCATTCCAACTCCGGCGGAGATTGCCGGCGATTTTCGTCTGGATCCAAATGGCAAAGCACTCGCCCAAATCTACAATCCCTACAGCACAACGTCTGCTGGTGCTCGGACACCTTTTCTGTGCAACGCTGGAACCACAACACCAGCGCCGTTGATGGCCGGCACGAAGCTCCAGGCTCCGGCGGGAACTACTACACCTCCCGCGGGAACTTCTGCATGCAACATCATTCCAACGGGTTTGATCGACGCGAACATGCAGAAAGTCGCGCAACTACTCTACGGTCCACTGACGCCAAACTCGACTAGTTCCGCGGGGAACTATGGGCAAACGCTGCTGAACACACAAGAACCTAACAGCTACAACATTCGCATCGATGAGCAGCTTGGCGAAAAGAATGCGATTTTTGGTCGTTTCAGCCACATCAATTCCCCGCGCAGCATTCCGGGGATTTTTGGGCAAACAAATTTCAACAACTATTGGGCTCACCAACTGGGCATTGGTTGGAATCACACCTTCGGTCCAACGGCGGTTCTCTCAGTTCAGTTCGGGAGGAACTACGGCTACTCAGTAAATCCTGTCCTGCTTCCTGAGAGTCTGTCGCAGCAGTTAATACAGGCTGGCGGTTATGACCAGAGCTTTGCTTGTGGGTACACACTCGGGCCGAGGAAGTGCTACTTCAACGCGCTCCGCTTCGCCGACGGGGGTTTTAGTAGCGGAAACTCCGCTCCTGAGGAAGGCACGAGTCCCGCAGTGGTTGCCGACATATATCAGTGGCGCGGTAATTTCACCAAAACGCACGGCAAGCACACGTTCAGCGCGGGAGCGGAGTTCAACACGAACGGCTTTCAGCAGACGTTCAACCAGAACCACCTCGACTTCAGTGCAACGCAAACGGCCAGCGCTACTTCATCGGGGAAAGGCGGATTCAGTGCTGCATCGTTCCTGCTTGGCATTCCCAGCGGTGACACCTACCGAAATGAATTCGAGACGGAACATGGCGGTTGGGTAGATGGCTTTTACTTCCAGGATCAATGGAGGGTGACCGACAAACTGACGTTGAACCTCGGCGCACGCTACGATGTGACCTACGTTCCCGTTTACGGAAGTATCAAGGACGGCAACGCTCCGATCGGTAACCTCAACCTACGTACAGGAAATTATGAATTGCAGTTCGTTCCTCCAAGCTGTGCGACGACTGGTAACAAGCCTCCGTGCATTCCGACACCAGACGGATCTTTACCGTCCCACGTGATCGTTTCTCCGCTGGGCGGACACTTCTGGCCGAATGCCTACGACAATATCCAGCCACGAGTTGGATTTGCATACAGGCTGCGAAATTCCACGGCTCTTCGAGCCGGATACGGGCGCTTCTATGACAACTGGGCAGCGGTGATCCAGATGGCACAGAATCAGCAAGGGACCTGGCCTCGAACCGATCAGCTCATCGTTTCGCCGAACCAAACCGGAGTGCCGACTGTCTTTGCTGAGAATCCATTGCAGGGTGCGAACACGACTCCTGCTCCCACGCCGTTCGAGCAAAACAATTGGTTCGTCGATCCGAACCTCAAGAATCCATACTCCGATCAGTGGAATCTCGGAGTTCAGCAAGCCCTGCCATCGAATACGACTGTGACGGTAAATTATGTCGGCTCGCGGGGTCACAGACTCGATGTAAACATCAATGGCAATCAGGCACTAACGCCTGGGCCGGGACAGATTCCTTCGTCAAGTTGCTTGCGAACCCCAAGCTGTCAGGCGACGCTTGTCGCCCAGGCGCGCTTCCCACTGCCTTACTCTGTCGTCACCCACTATGACACCAGCGTCGGCAAATCGTGGTACGACTCACTACAGGTATCGGTCGACAAGAAAACGTCGCACGGATTGAGTTTCCTGCTCTCCTATACCTGGTCTAAGACGCTCAGTATTGGATCTGATGAGTGGTTCAGCGCCGGAACTAACGGTACATCGATTCAGAATCCCTACAACCTCGCTGCGGAAAAGGCGCTTGCCGGATTCGACTTACCGCAGATATTCAATGCGCACGTCGTGTACGAGCTTCCATTCGGAGCCGGAAAACCCCTGGCAAGCGGTAATCGCGTGATTGACGCGGTCATCGGAGGTTGGCAGATCAATGGCATCGCTAATCTCAATTCGGGAACGCTTTATAATGTTCTCGCAAATAACAGTATTCCCAATGTGGGCGCTGTCAATGGTGGTTCTGAACGAGCAAACCTGATGGGTGATCCCAGTTCCGGCACCTGCCCGAACGGAGCCGCGGTAGGAACTCGCAGCTGCTGGTTCAATACGTCCGCTTTCGCCATACCTGCAGCGAACACCTTCGGCACTTTCGGTCGCAATATTTTGCGATCGGACGGCCGAGCCAACTTTGACTTCTCTGTCTTCCGCAACTTCCCAATCACGGAAAGAACGCGGATTGAGTTCCGGTCGGAGGCTTTCAACGTCACAAATTCACCGATTTGGGGCATACCAAGGGCCAACATCAGCACCGATGGAGCCAACTTCGGAGTGGTGAATTCCACCGCGTCGGGTTATGCTCCGCGGCAACTGCAGTTTGCGCTGAAGCTTTACTATTGACGCTCCAGTTTGAGGTCTGGATTCAAGTGGCATCGCGAAGCGCGATGCCACTTTTGTCTAAAGGATAATATCTTCGACTGCCGAGCAAGCAGTTAAGGTCATGATTTGGAGCGCGGACTCACACATCGTCTTGTCTTTTTCTTGCTGCTCACGTTGAGCGTGGCTCCGTTCTCAACAGCGCAGAACGGGGAGGGTTCTCCTCCTTCCAAAGCAACTCCTGACGTGCCGCGACTTCCCGATGAATGTAAGTCTGTCGATCGCGCGTCCGCAGAAATCCTTCAAAGGCTCGCTGTGCAGCCTGACGCAGCGCTCTATCGCCAGCTTGGAATGGAATTTGGGCGAGGTGGCGACTATAAGTGTGCCCTAGCCTCCTTTGAGGCGGCGGTAGCTGTCGAACCCGCGGCGGTCGGGGCCTACTACGATCTCGCCTTGGCGCTCATTCAGAGCCAGCAGCCTCAGCGGGCCGTTCAGGAGTTGCGAACTGTTATCCAGCAGCAACCAAACTCGTTTGCCGCTCACAACGCACTGGGGCTAGCGCTGCAGGATTTGCGCAACCCTGAGGCGGCCGGGCAGGAATTCAAGAACGCAATCGCCATCAATCCGCGCTTTGCGCTCGCTTACTACGATCTGGCCCAATTATTAGCCTCGCAAGGAAGCTACAAGGCGGCGACGTATTACATTGAGCAGGGACTTGCTGCTTCGCCCGCTACGCAATTGTCGTTGCAGATGAAAACAACGCTCGCCGTGGCGCGTGCTCAACTCGGCGACTACGCTGGGGCTATTCCTCTCCTTCAGGAGGTCGTGGCTGCGAGCCCAAACTCACCAGATCTGCACTACGATCTTGGCACCGCTTACGCTCATCGCGAGAACTACCGCGAGGCAGTGAAGGAATACAAAGAAGTCCTGCGGCTCGATCCTAACCGCGCAGACACTCAACTTCTGCTCGCGAAGGCGTTCTTGAATCAGAGCGCGGTTGAGGAGGCGATTCCCTATCTTCAGGAGTACACACGTCGCAATCCAACGAACCTTGAGGGACTCGAAATACTTGGTGACGCGCTGAAAGATTCCAGCCATCCCGACGACGCGATTGCCGTATTGAATCGCGTTCTCCAGGCGAATCCTTCGAGCTACAAGGCTCACTACGATCTGGGAGTTGTTCTGGGGCGCGCTGGCCGCATAGACGAGGGTATTCGCGAACTGCAAACGGCAGTGAAGCTCAAGCCGGATAGCTCGGAGGCGCGATACCAGCTCGCCCGCCTGCTGGCACGGAACAAGCAGGAGGCGGCGGCGAAGGAGCAGTTTGCCGCCTTCGAACAAATCAAGCAGAAAGAGGAACGGCAGACTAAGGCCGCCTTTCTCAGCAATCAGGCGAATGATTCGCTCAAGCAGGGACGTGTAAAAGAAGCAGTTGAGGGCTATCGCAAAGCCGTATCGCTCGATTCGAACGACGCCAAGCTGCACTACAACCTCGCCGTTGCTCTTTCCCAAATTGGAGATGAGACGGCAGAGCAGCTCGAACTTCGACAGGCGATATTCCTCGATCCCAAGTTTGCTCCGGCCCACAATCAACTCGGCTCGCTGATGATGTCGAAGGGACGATTCTCCGATGCCGAGCGTGAATTCACCACAGCACTCGACATCGATCCTCAGTCGGCCGAGGCGCTCAACAATTTAGGCACAGCGCTTGGGCGGCAAGGGAGGAACGAAGAGGCCGAGCGGCTGTTTCGACGAGCGATCGATATCGATCCTGAATCTCCGTTGGGCTATGTGAATCTCGGACTCACGCTTGCTTCGGCAGGTAAGTACAGCGATGCCGAACAGCAATTCCGAACTGCTCTGCAACTTCAACCTGACAACATGAACGCGCTCACTGCTCTCGGCATGTTCCAGGGGAAGACTGGGCGTCACGCCGAGTCGGTAGAAACCTTTCGAAAATTAGCCGCAGTCAATTCTTCCTCTCCCGATGCCCACATCAATCTGGGCATCGCATTGGGCGATGTCAACGACCTTGAGGGTGCGTTAGCGGAATTCTCGGCGGCCGCTCGTCTGGCTCCGAGTTCCGCGATGGCCCACTACAACCGCGGCAGGGTCCTCTACGCACTTCATCGGAATGAGGAGGCTCGCAGGGCACTCGAGACGGCCGCAAAACTCTCGCCTAACTACATTGATGCCCTGCTCTTGCTGGGAGTCATCGAGCACTCCTCGCCGTATGCTACCCAACTTTTTCAGCGTGTAGTCGATCTCGATCCCTACAATGCTCAGGCGCGCTTTTACCTTGGTCGCAATCTGCTTCAGGAGGGCAAGAAAGACGAAGCGATTGCACAGTGGAAGAAGGCAGTCGAGAGCGATCCGGACAATCTCTCTGCGTTGTCGAGCCTTACCCGCGTGCTCGGTCAGACGCAAAGTCCCGAATCGGGAGCTTATGCGGTCCGCCTCCAGACACTGCAGGAAAAGCACGAGACTACTGAGCGGGTGAAAGAACTCAACAACTTCGCTCTGCGCTCCGCAGAAGAACTGCGGTGGGACCGGGCAGTGGCCCAATTGCAGGAGGCCATCACTTTGTGCGGGCACTGTGTCCAGCTCGGCGTCCTGCGGAAAAACATGGGCCTAATCTATGCTCGTAAAGGTGATGCAGAACACGCACGGCAGGAACTCCAGATGGCGCTGAAACTGCTGCCCAATGGACCGGATTTGATCGCTACAGAACAGGCCCTGCAGCAGCTCCGGCAATCCTCACCTTCTGCGCACTGATTGCCGATCAATCGCACCTCTGGTTGTCGTTAAGGACCTGTTCCACGGGAGGGTTCGTCGATTTTCAGAATCCGATCGCCTCGAACGTGCTCCAGCTTTTGCACAATCCCACTCGGCCACTTGATTTCGATGCTCTCGGCCTCGCTGGCTGAACCCAGTCCGAAGTGCACGCGCTTGTCGCTGGAAGAGAGATAGCTGCTGGCGGTACTTACAATCGCGAACTGCGGGCCTGCTTTCGTGACAAGTTTCACTTCGGCACCGATCGCGTCGCGATTGCTTGTATGGCCAACAAGTTCGAGCATCAACCAATGGTTTTGCGGAGCCGTTGTGTTCAGGAGAATGTGTACTGGGCCGTCGTTCGTCGTCACGACCGCGTCCACGCGACCATCATTGTTAATGTCGCCGATGGCCATACCGCGTCCGACCCAAGGCTCCTGCAACGCAGGTCCGGAGAGTACCGAGACGTCTTCAAAGCCCTGCCCAGTGTTGCGAGCGAGTAGCATCGGCTCGCGATAATGAAGGTTGGGATAGGACAATTCAATTGTGTCCAAATCATGTCCCTGAGCTACTAGAAGGTCCTTCCAGCCATCGTTGTCATAATCGAGGAAGCGCACTCCCCATCCCGAGTGGAGTGCCGTCATATGTCCGATTCCCGAACTGAGACTCGCATAGGCAAAGGTGGAGTCGCCTCTGTTTTGATAGAGCGCATACCGCTGGTTGGCAAGATCGGTGACGACGAGATCCGGGAATCCATCGTTGTTGTAGTCCGCGAAATCGACGCCCATGCCGGCATACGTATGACCGTCTCCGTCGACCGCTGCCTCCGACAACAATCCGACTTCTTCGAAGGTGCCATCCCCCTTATTGCGATAAAGGAATTCACGCATGGAATCGTTGGCGACAAAGAGATCGATATGTCCATCGCGGTCGTAATCGGCCAAAGCAATGCCCAGCCCCTTGCCCTCCTTGGAGATTCCGCTCTTCCCTGAAACCTCGGTGAAGTGACCGTTGCCATCGTTGTGGTAAACCAATGGAGCAATCGCGTGGAACACGTCTGGCTGGCAGTACGCACGATATCCTTCCTTCCTCTCACCGCACCAGATATCTGCAAAATCCCATTCGACATAGCGCAACACCACCAGATCGAGCCGGCCATCGTTGTCCAGATCCACCCACGCGGCGCTTGTAGACCAGCCCCTGCCACGAACTCCGGCCTTCTCCGTAACATCCGTAAACGTGCCGTTGCCGTTGTTGTGATAAAGCCGATTGCCGCCATAGGCAGTAACAAACAAGTCTTCGTAACCGTCGTTGTCGTAGTCGCCGACCGCGACTCCCATCCCGTAGCCCGCGCCTTGCAGACCAGCTCTCTCGGTTACGTCTTCGAACTTGCCGTCTGCCTTCTGGTGATACAAACGATTCCAGTATTTCGGACCTGTCTTCTGCGGAATTTCGCCCTTGGGCGTGGGATCTGTTAACGGCGCACCGTTGACAAAAAAGAGATCGAGGCGGCCATCGTTGTCATAGTCGAAGAGGGCCCCACCCGCGCCCATCGTCTCAAGCAAGTATTTCTTGGACGTGTGCGACGCCAGGTATTCGAAGTTCACACCACTTGATCGGGTCACATCGACGAAATTGCCAGTGATTCGGTCTTTAGTGGGTGGGACCGTCTGCTTTGTGGTTTGAGCGCTCCCCCACCCGCCGAGGAGCACGCAAAAGACTAGTGCTTTTTTGAAATGAATCACGACGCGCGGTGACTACCGTTTTCTCGCCATCCTGGCAACAAAGCGTTCGCGCGGTAGTTCGATTCGTTGTAGTGTGGATTGCGGCTCGGCGCGTAAATCCGCTTTCCCGTAAAGGGATGGTCCTGAGTGTAAATCCACACGCTGTTCTGATCCCAGAGAATGACTTCATCCCGCGCGCCGCCGCTCAGGTCGGCGACGGCAGCGCACAGATCGGGATGCCCGTCATCCGGGAACATCACAATCCGCTGCATCTGCGCATCAATCATTCCACCTTCCCGAACGTTACCTGAGAGTAGAACAAAGTCCTGCCCATCGCCACGCCAGTTGACTGGGAGCATTGAGCTGGCTGAGTGAATGGGTTCATCCTGGAGCAGAATGTTTCCGTCATGGTCGAACAAAGTCACGATCCCTGGATTTTTCCAGAAATTTACAGTCATGTATTGCAGGCCGGGCAGATCGGGACGGAACTTGCCGATCGTTCCGCTTTGCGCGTGACCGACTCGCACATGATTGAGAATGGCACCCCGTTTATCGAAGATGACGAGACCTTCGTCGCTGCCACTCACATAGGCACGTGGCTCCGCATTCGCATCGCCGCTCAGATTGCCCATGAATACTGCATCGGCGTGATCCTGTAGCTCTTCATCATGGCTCCAGAGCTGGCGGCCGTTGTGGTCCCACAGCGAATATCCGATCAGGAGCTCATCGAGACCGTCGCCATCTACGTCGAACGGATATGGGAAATGTCCGGTTTGTCCTTTTCCGCGCCATATGAGTTCTAAATTGTTGTTGAAGATCCAAAAACTCTTGTAACGATCCTTTACCAGGATGTCGTGCCGCCCCTTGTTGCCTGAGACGTTCAGGAGCGCGATCGAATCGCCATTTTCAAATTGATAAGGCGCACGGGCGCCGCTCGCAGCAGGCTCTTCTGCGGGCATCCATGCCCAGCGTTTTACCTTTCCCGTTTTTCCTTCAAGGATCTGCAGCTTGAAATCGCGGACTGTGATTACTTCGTTCTGTCCATCTCCATCGACGTCGTGAATCTGCAGTGGCAAATCGTTGGTGAGAAGAATGTTGCGAGGATCGGGACGTCCAGACTGCCACAGAATCTTGCCGTCGAGTGTGACAGCAGTGAGACAGCTGATTTGATCGTGCGCATCGCCTTGCACTCGCGGGACGTTCTGAGCGATTAGGATGTCGACTTGACCGTCGCCGTCCAGATCGCCGAACCGAGCGCTGCGGCCCGCTCCGAATCGTGGAGTTGAGAATTTCTTCCACAACTTCGGCTGAGGATTTTCTCTTCGCAGTCGTTCTGTTTCCGTATCGCGGGTGCGGATTTGGTTTGCGAGTTTGGTCTTCGCCTCTGGAGAGGCACTTACGCGGAAGTCTTGAAAGCGGGCGGGAATATTCGCCGTGATCCCTGCTTTGCCCTTCGTAAGCTCCTCGTCGGTCGCCGCAAGAACCTTCTGACCGTCGACGTAAGCCCTGATGTTCCGGCCGACGTTCTCGATTTTTAGTACGTAATACCTCTTCGAATCATATGAGAAGTCGCTCCGGCCCAATTCGCGCCACTCGGCAACACGGAGTTTTTTCTCAAGAGGCTGGCGCACGACCAAGCGGACAGAATTTCCGCCAGAAAGAGCAAACAAGTAGTAATGCCGATTCGTGTGATACCGGAAAACAACTCCAGCCGTCTCCATCAATGAAAGTGGCTTAACTCTCACTTCCACCGTGTAGTCGCTCCACTCCGGATCGCCGGTGACGAAGATGGGATTCATCTGCGCAGCTTGTTCGTTGACGAGATGCTGTTCCAAATAGGGATTTCCATCTTCGTCTCCTGTAACCCAGGCGTCTAGATGGCAAATAGCATTTGCCCAGGGACCGAGAGGAACACCGCGATTAGAAAGGTAGTGATATTCCTGAATTGCTCCGTTCAGTTGTCCGACAGGACGGGTTAACCAGCCTGGGGGAAAGCTGGAGAAATCGTCGCGAAACAGATCGCTTCCGTAATTCGCCGAGCTCTGCGCAGCATCGACAACCGATTTTTGAGACGCGGTCTGAGCAGCTACCAAGGCTTCTGACCACGCCGCTCCTGCTGCCGCGGAGCTCACTTTCAAGAACGTTCTTCGATCCATGAGGCAGCCAGTATAACGACGCAACAGCTTTCTGCTTCCTGATATTCTCGTGCGGGCCAGGACGTCGAGCTTGCATTTCGATCAGTGAAATCGCGCTCTGCGCCCAACTCCAAGATTCGTGTTGCGAGAGTATGCAAGAGGAAATCGGACAACTCAATCGACGACACTTTCTGGTACTCAGTGGAGCTGCCGCGGCGGGGCTGGCTGGCTCTAATGTTTATTCACGAGCGCAGGATGTGGAGACATCCGGACCTTTAAGCAGCCGGCGCGCGCCTGAGAACCCGATCGTCCTGCGATCGACGGAGATGGAAGTTGTGCTCGACCGGCACGACGGTCTTCCGTATGAATACCGTCTTTTGCGCGGAAACCGCCGCATGCTCGGCGAGGATCTCGGCATGCCGATTGCCGTTACTTTCTATGACAAGTCCACCGGCACGATTAAGACCGTAAGCGCCTCGGTCCAAAAGTACTCTGAACTGAAAGATCATTCCGACCTGCTGTTTCAGGTCACAGATGGCTCCAATACTGCAATCACCTTCGTTCTTGCTTATCTACTCGACGCAGCTACGGTTCGTGTTGTTCTGTACGCCGTCCGCGAATCGGCCGGATACGAACTCATCGAGGTAGCTCTGCCGCGGCTTGCGACAGTTCGCGAAGAAGATGGACCAGCATGGCTCGCACATGGCGACGACGGTGGCTGGCTCGCCAATCTCAAAGACGCAACAGTTGGATCTCTGAAGGCGAACACCTTCTGGGGCAATGTCTCTGCCACTTTGCCGGTTGTGATGATCGGCAGCGATCGTTTGATCTGCGTACAGGAAACGACAGCGTTCATGGACGGCACGGCGCTCAGCGTAAGCGGCGAAGCCGGCAAGCGGAGAGCTGCTCTTGGCACCATTAAGGCTCATCGAGTAAACGGCACTCTCTGCTATGACATGAATACTGGGCCAGGAACTCCGCGGAACTGCGGCAATAGGCAGACTCCGAATGTGCTGATTGACCAAGAGTCTTCCTGTCGTCTTGATTTCCTTAGTGCTCCTGACGATAAAGCTCCGCTCTCCTGGTTAGACGCCGCGAAAGTGGTTCGCAAGCGCATGCCACCGATCCCCAATCATCTTTATGACGACGCATTTGTGTATGGCATTCGCTGCGATGAGCCGAGCTATCCCAAGCCTTCCTCAACATTCGAGCAATGCGAACAGTTGATCCACCAGATCGCTGAACTAACCGACTACGCTCCGCAAATCGTTCATCTGTGGGGCTGGCAATATCGAGGGAAAGACACTGGCTATCCAGCAGTTGCTGAAGTCAATCAGCGCATCGGCGGCTACGACGGAATGATGAACTTGATGCAGAAGGCGAAGGCGTACAACTGCATTGCGACGCTCTCGGATAACTACGATGACGCCTACCGCAGCAGCCCGGAATGGGATACGAAGATCATCGCACGACGTCCCGATGGCGAGCTCTGGGAGAGCCGCAACTGGACAGGAGAAAATTCCTACATCATCGGTCTGGCCAAGTACATGGATGGTCCCGGAATGGAACGCGTCCGCTACACCTGCGAGCGTTACAAGTTGCCCAAGACAACGCACGTAGACGTGCTCTCGTATTTCTCCATTCGCAACGACTGGGACCGTGACCATCCGGCCAGCGGGATCAAGAATCTGCTTGCTCGGTACAAGATCCTCAGCGAGTTTGCCAAACGCGGAGTGGACGTTAGCTCCGAAGCTCTGCGTTACGCGTTCATCGGCAAGATCAGTTCATTCTGGTACATGACCGGACCTGGAACTTGCCCGTTCGGTGGCGCTCAGATTCCATTGCTGGCAACGATCTACCGCAAGAGCGCTGTCTGGGGCCAATCCGGAAGAACCACGACGGCCGCGGAGCGGGTGATGAAGACATTGTTCTATAACGGATGTTCGCATGCGATCGTCCGCGCAGACATGAGTCTGAACGACGCTCTCGATACTTTTTATTTAGTCATGGTTCCATGGTTCCAACTACACGCTCGCAACATCGAGTCGTTCCGACGCGATGGAGAGCGGACTGTAATCAGTCTAGAGAACAACGCGATCATCGACATCGATTGGAGCGGGAAGACGTACACCGCGTCGTTGGACGGTTTCCCGATCTGCTCCGATGCAGGCACTTTCTGCCCGCTTGACGAGAACCGCATTGCGCTTTATTCGCTTTCTGCACGAGAGCTCTCGGCACAACTTCCAAGAGGATGGAGCGCGACTGAATTACGCGCAGCCAGGCTAACGGCAACTGGGCCAGAGGAATTCCATGTCAAAGTGGAAGGGACCCAGATTCGCGCAAGCGTTGAAGCGCGGCAGCCAGTGATCGTTTATAAAAATGACGCTGTCCGGCGCAAGCGTTCGACATCAGCCTGAATTGCTCTCAGGCCGATGTAGGCCTCCACCGCTAGCCGGACTAGTTACGCCATAACTGTCCTATTCTTATTGCCTCGAAGCGCAGCATGACTTTCCACTTATCCTTCCTCATTCACCATCTGGATCAGCGCTTGAATGTAGCCGAAACAGTATGCAAATGCCTGGCGTCCATCTTGGTCGCCATCGATCTTGGGCACGTGGTCGGGCATCAGCATTCCGCCGTAGCCGACTTCCTCGTAAGTGCGAATCGCACGAAGGAAATTGACGTCGCCGTTGTCGGGAAAGGTCTCCTGAAAATTTAGGAAGCCGCCTTTGATGTTGCGAAAGTGAACGTTGAAGATTTTGCCTCGAGTACCGAAATAACGGATGGCGTCGTATATCTCTTCACGTGGATTCTTCAGGCTCTCGCTCACCGTGCCCTGACAGAAATTCAGTCCATGGTAAGGACTGGGATTGAGCGAGATAAATTTCTTTAAACCATCTACAGTGCTCAACACACGATGCACTCCGCGATATCCCGCGGGCTCCGGCATGGCGGGATCTTCCGGATGGCAGGCCATTCGAACTTTGTACTCTTCCGCAACCGGCATAACGCGTTTCAGAAAGTAATCGATCCGTTCCCACGATTCTTCCGCGCTCACGCGGCCTGCCTCGGTTAGCTGATCGCGGTCTGCGGCTTCTTCATATTTGAATGTCGAGTAGGTTCCGCCACCGCGTCCAGGAGTCGATTCCGTACGAACGACTCCAAGCATGGTAAGGTTGTACGTGAGCATGGGGAACCCCGCTCGTGCTGCATTGCGCATCTTTTCGCATACAGCGTCGATCTCGCGGTCTCGTTCCGGACTCTTGCCCATCATCACGTACCGGATCTCTGACTTTGAAACATAGCTGGGGTGAATCAAGCGCAGCGCGTCGGCTTTTATGCCATAGGACTCGATGTGCTCGCGCTTTCGAGTAAGCGCCTCAACCGACCAGTCGCCGCCTTTCTCCAACTCCGGCGGAAACCCGCAGATGTGATTCACGCCAAAGGCGGCCATCACCTTCAGGATGTCGTCGCTGTCACCGTGTTGTGTCCCCAGCTTGAGATTTGCTTTTCGCCGAGTGGAACTCTGAGAAGTTCTCGAGCCGAGATTCGACGCAGCGAACGAAGGTCTCACTGCCGCTGATAGGGCATAGGCAGCCGAGTTAATGAAGAAGCTTCTGCGATTCATGCGCGATAGTGTACTCAAGCCGTTAAGCAGAGATCAGCGACTGCCTGAACATTCCGAGATTTTCCCGAGTCCTGCACGATGAGATCGGGTTATGCTCGAATATGTCCTCGAATCAGGAACTGCTGGACGCAGGGAACGTAGGCGTTTCCGATCGGGGGACTAGCCGCTTTCATCCTGCAATTTCGCTTGTCGCGCTCGTCACGGTTCTTCTCATCTACATCGCGCTGCGCCTACGACACCTCGGTACTTATTCGCTCTGGTGCGACGAAGCCTTCAGCGTCTTCGTTGCCAAATCGTCGTGGCACGATTTCTTCCGGCAGCTGCTTATTGACCGGGTTCACCCACCTCTTTACTACCTCCTGCTCAAGCTCTGGATCTCGGTCCTGGGAGCGTCGGTGGCGGGATTGCGATTGTTCTCGGTTTTGTTTTC
>DATMPC010000112.1 GCA_035567895.1 Terriglobales bacterium
GGCTACACCTGGGGCAAATCGCTGGATGATGTCAGCGGCATTATCGGAGGAACAGGATCCACCGGGGCTGTGACGTTGTTTAGTCCGCAAAACCCGTTCGATACACGAGCGGAAAGAGGGCCGTCAAGCTTTGATGTGACGCACGCCTTCACGTTGAGCGCCGCCCAGGACTTGCATTTCGAGCGTTTGGGACTCCAGTCGGATCGAACCCAATTATTGACGAAAGGCTGGCAGTTGTTGAGCATCTCGACGATCACCGGTGGTTCGCCGTTTACCGTTTATTCGGGGATCCAGCAAACGGGCGCGGGAACGATTGGCGCGGACCGGCCCGACCAGATCGGAACGCCGGATCTCTCGAGCGCCGGCAGTTCAATGCGACCGCGCGACGACTATTTTGGGCGGGGGGCGCACAACGCGAGCTTCTTTTCCATTCCCACCGGGATCGCAGGCGGGACTGGACCAAACTCCGGGCGCTTTGGAGCGCTCGGCCGTAATACATTTCGCGGACCGGCATATTACGATTTCGATTTTGCGCTCATCAAGACGACTCCGATTGGCCACAGCGAAAGCGGTTCGGAGCGAGCGGACCTGCAATTCCGCGCAGAGATATTTAACCTGTTCAACATCGTCAACATGGGCCTACCCGCGAACCTCATCGAGGGTACAGGGTTTGGCATGATCAGCAAGACCGCGGGAACCTCACGGCAAATTCAATTTTCGCTAAAGCTCATCTATTGAGGCGCGTCCTGCAGCGACGCAACTCCGAGATCACGGGCAACCCGGAAGTCATTGCGGGCCATAAGTCGGCTTGTGGGAAGTTTCACCACATCGGTAACGATAAACGCGCTTGTGTTTACGAATATCGCGTCACCTCCCGGATGTCGGCAATCCGGAAGTCATCCAGCGTGTTCAGAGAACCCAACCTATGCCAGCAGAAGTTTGGGGTCTGAGCCTAACGGTCGACGGATTCTTCCGACCTTCTGATGCTCCTGGACCGCCTATCGCTCCGGATGCTGTTTGTTGTTTTTGCCGATCCAGTATCTCGGGCCAGAACCCAAACGAGAGACGCGATCTCCTGGATTCGCAAGCTGGCACTGTTCCAGTGACAGACATCCACATCCGATGCACTGGGTTATCCCTGCGCGCAGGCGCTCCAGCTCAGCAATTCGCTCGTCGATGCGACTGGTCCAGGTGCCGGATAGCTTCGCCCAATCCGCGCGCTCTGGAACATGGTTCTTCGGCAGCTTGGACAACTCTTTCGCGATTTCATCCAGAGTCAGGCCGACCTTTTGCGCAAATACGATAAAGGCGATTCGACGAAGCACGGCCCGCTGATAGCGACGATGGCCGGTCGATCCCGTTCGCTCCGAATCGATTAATCCTTTGTCTTCGTAAAACCGCAGGGCGGAGGACGCCACGCCGCTGCGCCGCGAGATCTCGGAAATTGTGAGCAGATCGGCCATGGGTCTCTAATCCCAAAACTTTTTGAATCTCAAGTTAACTTTAACTTGCATCTTGTGCAGTGTCAATGAACGACGGATATCGATTGGAGAGACCGGTGGCAAAGCACAAAGTGGAAGCATCAGAAAAGACAGCGGCTGACCCGACAAGCGTTTGGAACGACAGGCGGGTGGTGATTACAGGGGGAACCTCCGGTCTGGGCAAGGCGATGGCGGTTTCGCTGCATGACTCTGGAGCCAAGGTAGCTATTGTTGCCCGTAATCGAGCACACATCGAAGACCTGGTCCGCGAGACTCCGGCACTGCATGGAGTCGCCGGCGACGTTTCGTCTAAAGGCGATATTTATCCCATAACGATCCAGCTACTTGGCGCGCTGGGGGGAGTAGACGTCCTCATCAATAATGCCTCTGCGTTGGGCCCGGTCCCGCTCGTGCCTCTTGCCGATACGAACTGTGAAGACCTTGAACTCGCACTGCAGACTAATCTGCTCGGTCCGTTTCGCCTGACCAAGGCGTTGCTTGGATCTCTGGCTGCTTCCGCACGCGAGGGGCGTAGTCCGCTTGTTCTGAACATCTCCAGCGACGCTGCGATTAATCCTTATCCCAAATGGGGAGCCTATGGCGCGAGCAAGGCGGCACTGCATCACCTGAGCCAAATCTGGGATCAGGAACTTTCCCTGCAAGGCATCCGCGTTCTTTCTCTGGATCCCGGAGATATGGACACGCCGCTGCACACACTCGCGGTGCCGGACGCAGATCGCTCCACACTCAAGAGTCCCGCAACCTCAGCTCGAGAAGTGCTCGCAACCCTCCAGAATCTGCTTGTGACAACGGACAACGCTCAGCCGGAAGCACGCCAATGATCGCTGCTACGGTTCCGGTTCAGCGTCCTCCGGACGCAAAGCTTGTTGCGATCGATGCCGCGGGGCAAATCACGCACTTTCCACGATCGAACTTTCCCAACCTGCTGCGCGCAGGAGACGTTGTGATTGCAAACGACGCAGCCACTGTGCCTGCGAGCCTCTTCGGGATACACATTCGTACTGGAGCTACTATCGAAGTCCGCCTCGCCGGAAGACGGTCGCTCGAGCCTGAAGCTGTGAGACATTTTTCTGCAATTGTCTTTGGCGAGGGGAACTACCGCACGCCAACCGAACATCGTCAGAGTCCGCCCGAGCTGCGTCCCGGCGATGGTCTTCGGCTCGGCTCTCTTCGCGCGAGTGTGGTTTGCTTACTGGATCATCCTCGGCTCGTACTTCTTAGTTTCGAAGGCTCCTCGGAGGAGATCTGGCGTGGGATAGTTCGGCACGGCAGGCCCATCCAGTACGCCCATGTTCCCGTGCCACTTGAGATTTGGGACACATGGACTGCGATAGCAGGACCACTCGCCGCATATGAGCCGCCATCAGCGAGCTTCATCCTGAATTGGAGCACTCTCGATCTCATGATTCGTCGCGGAGTCTACTTCGGCACCGTGACTCATGCAGCCGGAATCTCATCGACCGGAGATCCGAAGCTCGACGCACGTCTTCCATTCGACGAGCCGTATCGGATTCCACAATCTACGACGAGGCTAGTCCAGGGGGCTAGGGAGCGTGGCGGACGCGTGATCGCTATTGGCACAACGGTAGTACGGGCTCTCGAGCAAGCTGTAGGAACCGACGGCGTGCTGCGAGCAGGCGAGGGACTGGCAACTCAGAGAATCAGTAGGGAAACGAGACTGCGAATTGTGGATGCGGTCTTTTCCGGAACGCATGAACCTGGGACCAGCCATTACGAACTCTTGCGTGCATTCGTCAGCAATGAGGTACTTGAAAACATGAATAAGGAGTTGGAGGAACACAGTTACCGCACTCACGAGTTCGGGGATTCGATTTTTTTCGAACGGATGAATTTAGCGGGAGCGAATGTTAATTCCAAGAAATCAGAAGGATGCGGCACTCTCGGACTCCCTACACAATTTGCGAACAACGGACGCAAATACCGTCGTTCTACCCTTCGTAAGTCATTGAATCCCCGTCAACTTTCCACAATATTTTCCTTTGACTCCGCTTACAGTCGCATGGTTCCATAATGGTCTGGGTATAGGCGAAGATAAGGAGAATACAGTCCGTTATGAATGAGCTTCATAAAGTCATGGTGCACACCGTTCAGGTTGGCGGGAAAGACATCAACCTCAAGATCGAAGAGGACTATGCGCCCGGAAACATGGACCAGCCGATCGCTGTTCGGGTGATTGGTCCGAATGGCCTTCAATCCACCAGCGTGGAAGGAATGCTCAAGCTGCTGGAGGTGGCTCCGCGATATCTGCTGTCCGAGGAGAGTGGGGAGCGCCCGGCGTCCACCACTTCTTCCGGGACGGCGTCTACTGGACAACTCTCGCTAGGCGATGCCACTCCGCTTCCCGAAACGGAACCGTCGCGGAGCAGCAAAGACGCATTTGATTCAAGGCAAAACTCTTCCACAGTCAAGCAGACCGACGACGAATGGCCATCGTATGTCCACGCAACCGTGAAGCATCGACGCTCAGTGCGGGTTGGCAAACAAGATGTCGAGATTTCCGAGTGCTGGTATTGGCCGCAAAAGGAAGGGCAGGGACGGCACTGGTTCGAGACGGCTAATGGAGTTAGGGCCGCCACATACCGCGAGATGTGTAAAAAGCTTGGCGGACGGTCCACGCCGCGCTTGCCAGAAGACGAGCATCGTCCAACTCAAGCTGTGGACGACAGCTCTCACGCGGTGGCGAGCGATGCCATTCCTGGATCGGGAATGTCAGGGCTTGCGGAAATTGGCTTCGATCTCGCCGACGCAAGTGGCGATGCGAAGTGTTCGGAGCGACGTCGCGATTGGGAGCCTTTCGATCCTGCGCAGGCAGTGAAAACAGATCCCTGGACTCTCGACGAAAGGAGCCTGGATGAACTCAGCGAAGACGAACTTACGATGCGCATGATCTGGGATGTCGAGCAGATCAAACAATCTGATCCGGAGCTGTACGAGGCGGCACTCGATTCTGGGAAGCGTCAGGCGTACCTGGATCAGCTCGAAAGAGAAGAGAAGCTCGCGGCCGACATGGCGCCACGCTGCCAATACATCAAGGCCGATGGTGAGCCGTGCGGTTCGCCGGCACTCAAAAAACGTCGGTATTGCTATTTCCACATCCGCACCAGCGAGGAACGCAAGAAGACAAAAGAGGTTCAGCTTCCAGTACTCGAAGACGACCTCGCGATTCAAATGGCGGTAACAAATGTGTGCCGCGGCCTGCTGAAAGGGAGTCTGGAACCAAAGTGTGCGTCCACGCTGCTGTATGGACTGCAGGTGGCTTCGGTAGCAGTGCGGAAAGTGGCTGTTGCCAGAGCGCGCGCCAGGGAGTGATCCGCAAGATGTTGCGGATCACGCATAGTTAATCCGGCACATCTTGCGGATCGAAAATGAAGAAGCAGGATCAAAGCGTGGCTAAGTTGTTTCATTCAGGGATTTTGACCGCAAGGTGCGCAGGGAGGGCGGAGGGTATAGCAGGGAACACGGTAACGCAGTAGATGATCGAGTAGAGTTAACGTCGCCGGAGATTCGAGTGAATGAAACGGAACGAAATTGGAAGCAAGGGATTGTGAACATGCGAAGATTCTTCCTGTTGTTTGAAATAGTTGCATTTCTGTGCATCGGAACAGGAGTTAACGCTCAATCCAATGAAGACAAACGACACCAATGCCGAATCCACGAACTCTTGAACTCAGACGGATGGGAGATTCCCGGGGCGTCAGAGATAGTTGTCAAACTTCATGCCCGTTACTCAGCGGAGGGCACACCCCCAAATGTATTCGTTGATGTGATCGAGTCCCATAAACCACAAGCAGTGTTTACATATGTTGGTCTTGAATCGTGCGACACCGCGCGTCTCGTTAGAAAATCCATTGACGTGGAAAAGATCGAAAGATTTGCGGTAAAAGGTCGGGTCTTCGGTTACCTCGTTACCGGCGTCCTTGCAGGCAATGACACGAAGGGACACCGAATCCATTTCGGAAGTGAGGAGCGGGCTTACTACTATGATCCAGATGCATCAGGCAAGTTCACCAGGATGCGCTACGACACCGGTGATCTCATCTTCAAAATCGTCGTCCCAGACTGGGTAGAACGATGAAACACCAAGAACCTAAGAAGGCTCGAAGTGAGCGATAGACATCAAAAATGGCTCCTCAGGTAGGACTCGAACCTACAACCCTCCGGTTAACAGCCGGATGCTCTGCCATTGAGCTACTGAGGAGTATCGTTTGCGGCCAGGACGGCCGACGGCGGTTAAGTTGTCTTTCCTTTATAGCATAGCCGGTCGCCGGCGGCTACTTGGTTGGGACGTGAGATTCGGGGAGCTGACGCTGCTTGTTAGGCTGAGCTTATGGAATTGATATCCGGTTTGATGAAGGCTCCAGTTTTGGAGGAACGGATTGTCGAAGAGACGATGCATGGGATCACGATTCGTGATCCCTTCCGTTACCTCGAAGATGCCGGCGATCCTCGAACGCAACGTTTTGTCGAGGAACAAAATGCGTGGACGCGAAGTTTGCTTGATCAGGTGCCTGGACGTGAGCACATTCGTCCACGTTTGGAGCAGTTGCTGAGTATCGGCAGCATCGGTGCGCCGCAGATTGGTGGTCCCTATTACTTCTATACAAAGCGCGAAGGCATGCAGAACCAGGCGGTGCTGTATGTGCGCGAGGGCCTTAAGGGCGCTGATTGGGCTTTGGTGGACGTGAATACCTGGGATGCCGCCGGGACGACGGCGCTCGACTGGTGGTATCCGAGTCACGATGGGAGGTACGTTTGTTTTGGAACATCGGAGAACGGATCAGAGATCAGTGATCTTCAGGTTGTTGAGACGGCTACTGGCAAATTGCTGCCCTTGAAGATCAGGCGCACTCGCGCTGCGAGCGTGGCGTGGAGGCACGATAACTCGGGATTCTTCTATACGCGATATCCCAATCCGGGAGAGGTGCCGCCGGGCGAAGAGGTTTACTACCGCAAAGTCTTCTATCACTCGCTAGGCGATGCGGACGATGGCTCGAAAGATAAGTTGATTTTCCTCTACGACAAGGATCCGCAAGGCTGGCCCAATATCACCATTGCTGATGATGACCGCTGGTTGCTCATGGCAGTGAGCCAGGGCTGGACGCGCGTGAACCTGTTTCTGCTGGATCTGCTCTCCGATACTCCTCCGATCGAGATCACCGAGGGCAAGAACTTTCTTTACGCTGGCGAGATCTATCGCGGATCCATCTACCTGACCAGCAATGAGGATGCGCCTCGCTTCCGCGTATTCAAAGTCGATGTCACCAGACCCGCACGTGAGCATTGGCGCGAGATTATTCCGCAGAGTCCTGGCGCGCGCGATGCAGTTCTGCAGGGCGCTCATGTGATCGGCGGAAAACTATTGGTGACCTTCGAAAAGGACGTTACCGCCGAGATCGAAGTATTCGATCTCGAAGGAAAGTTTCTGGGGAATGTCGCGATGCCCGGACTAGGCTCGCTTGCCGGCGTTGGAGGTAACTACGATAGCGAGGAAGCTTTCTTCGATTTCCAGTCGTTCACTGTACCCACGACTGTCTATCGAATCGACATGAAATCCCGAGGTGCGGATATCTCATTATGGGAATCATTGCGCGGAATCGCTGACTGCCAGCAATACGTCGTTACACAGGTGTTTTACCCGTCCAAAGATGGCACGCAGATTCCGATGTTCATTGTGCACGGCAAGAACGTGAAGTTCGATGGTCAAAATCCAACCTGGCTCAGCGGATATGGAGGCTTCAACGTCAGCAACTCTCCCACGTTTCGCGCTTCAGTGCTCTTGTGGCTGGAGCAGGGCGGGATCTTCGCGCTGGCCAACATTCGCGGTGGCTCGGAATACGGGGAAGAGTGGCATCGCGCCGGCATGCTCGAGCACAAGCAGAATGTTTTTGACGACTTCATTGCTGCCGCCGAGCATTTGATCGCTGAGAAGTGCACAAGCCCGAATCGACTGGCGATTCAGGGCGGCAGCAACGGCGGGCTACTGGTTGGTGCGGCTCTCACGCAGCGTCCGGATCTGTTTCGCGCCGTGATCTGCCAAGTGCCTCTGCTGGACATGCTGCGATATCAGAATTTCCAGATCGCGAAACTTTGGATTCCGGAATATGGATCGGCCGAAGATCCTGAGCAATTTCGCTGGCTCTACAAGTATTCGCCGTACCACCGTGTGAAAGCTGGCGCCGACTATCCGGCGGTCATGTTCATGACAGCGGATACTGATACGCGTGTTGATCCAATGCACGCGAAGAAGATGACTGCGCTATTGCAGACGCAGGCCGCAAATGGCCAGAGCCCGGAGCGTCCAATCCTGCTCCGACTTGATGTGAAGGCGGGACACGGAGCAGGGAAGCCAGTGTCGAAGCAAGTGGATGAGCTTACAGATATGTTTTCGTTTTTGTTTTGGCAGCTGGAAGTCAGAAAATCGGGTGATCGGGCCATCGGGTGAAGCAAAGACCACGGCTGTAGTTAAGGGCACTGTGGGAGCAGCCCTCGGCTGTGTCTCTGTTACGACCCGCATAGTGAACGCTTGCTTGAAGGTTTTCCGCCGGGAAAGCCAACCCGCTCGAGGGCGCGCGTCGCTCTTTCGAGTTGGACGTACTCGAATGATTGTCAGGACTCGGTGTCGGACTGTTTAGCTTGCGCCTTTGCGCGACCAATCTCTTCCATGCGCTTTCGTAGCTCGCGCTCGAAGCCTTCATCCGTTGGATGAAAGTAGCGGCGGTCGCGAAGATTGTCGGGCAGGCATTGCATGTCTGCGATTTTTGATTCGAGATCGTGGGCGTATTGATACCCCTTGCCGTAACCGAATGCTTTCATCAGTCGGGTGGGCGCGTTGCGCAGGGGCAGCGGGACAGGATCGGCAGCGGTTTTCTCGACATCTTCCTGGACCTCGCCGAACGCTTTGTAAATGGCGTTCGATTTTGGGGCGAGTGCCAGATACGCGACGGCCTGCGCCAGCGCGAGCTCGCCTTCCGGAGTGCCGAGAAAATCGTAGGCATCGCGAGCGGCGAGACTAATGCTGAGAGCCTGGGGAGACGCGAGTCCGATGTCTTCTACGGCCATGCGAACCACGCGGCGCGCGATGTAGAGCGGATCCTCGCCTGATGCGAGCATGCGTCCAAGCCAGTAGAGCGATGCGTCCACGTCGCTGTTTCGCACGCTTTTGTGCAGCGCGGAGATGAGGTTGAAGTGCTCTTCGCCAGACTTGTCGTAGAGCAGAATGCGCTTTTGCACGGCATCGGCAACGAGATCGGAAGTGATGATCGGAGCCTGTCCCGTTTTAGCTCGGTCTTGTGCGAGCTTAGCGGAGATCTCGAGCACGTTATATGCGGAGCGCGCGTCTCCACTGGAGTAGGCCGCGATTTTGGCAAGGGCATCATCGTCGATGGTCACTCCCATTTCTCCCAAGCCGCGTTCTTTGTCGGCAAGAGCGCGACGCAGGAGCGTGATGATGTGCTCCTCGGTAAGCGGTCTAAGCACATAAACGCGCGTGCGCGAGAGCAACGCGGAGATGATTTCGAAGGAAGGATTCTCGGTGGTTGCGCCAATCAGGCGAATGTTGCCCTTTTCTACGTGCGGAAGAAACGCGTCCTGCTGGGCTTTATTGAAGCGATGAATCTCGTCCACAAAGACGATCGTCCGTGTGCCGAAGTCACGAGCCTTCGCGGCGTCGGCCATAACCTGCTTGATTTCCTTGATCCCGCTCAGCACGGCGGAGAACTCAATGAAGTCCGCTTTCGTGACACTAGCGATAATCTGGGCAAGGGTGGTCTTTCCCACTCCGGGAGGACCCCAGAAGATGATCGAACCTGGATCGTCGCGCTCGATCTGCAAACGCAATGGCTTTCCGGGCGCGAGCAGGTGCTCTTGTCCGACGACTTCATCGAGAGATCGCGGGCGCATCCGCTCTGCGAGAGGAGTCGAGGCAGCCTTGGATATTTCCCGCTCCGGGAGAGAGGAGAAGAGACTCATCGTGCTGCGCTCCGCTGACGCTGAGCTTCGTACAGCGCAATCGAGGCCGCGACTCCCGCGTTTAGGGATTCGACTCGCGACTGCGGAATGGCGACAAACTGGTCCATATGAGTTAGCAGTTCGCGGGGCACTCCAGCGCCCTCGTTGCCGACGAACAGTGCGCAGGCGCCGGCGAGGTCTGCATCCGGTAATCGAAGAGGCGAGCGTGGGCTGCTGCCATCGCCGACGCTGGACTTACCTTCGCCATGCGGGGCAACTAAGGCTAGAGCTCTCACGCGTCGGTTTTGCACTTCAGCGAGCAATTCCGTAGCGGAGGTTTTGAGCACGGGCAAACGAAAGATCGATCCGGCGGACGCCCTGACGGTCTTCGGATTCCAGTGGTTCACAGTACCTTCGATGCCGACGACGCCGGTGGCACCGAAGGCTTCGGCGGAACGGACCAGGGTCCCGAAGTTGCCAGGATCCTGAATCGCCGCTGCGACGATTACCAGCGCAGGTGCTGCACCAAAAACCGATTGCAAGTCATGGTCAGCTACCTTTATTAGTGCGGCGATGCCTTGCGGATGTTCGGTGAGCACCGCGCTGTCGAAGACGCGATCGGGCAGGAGCACAGCATCGGCATGCTTCGTGAGCTGGTCCAGGATCCTTGGCGCCTTGGCCTGCGCGGATTCGCGCACGAACAATGTCTGAATCCTGAGGCGGCTGCGGATGGCTTCTTCAATCAACCGTACGCCTTCAACGGCGCACAGACCGTCAATGGCCTGTCCCTGGTTGAAGGCTTGCCGAAGCTCTTTCACGAGAGCGTTCTGGGCACTGGTTATTGGCCGGAGTCGGGTTGACGCAAGTGCTGGCATGCGCTCAGGCAATTGTATTCCGTGACTTTGGCTGCCCCCGCGGATGACGCTCTTGCAACGATGATTTATGCTTACCTTCGCGTTTTCACACTTCGTTCATAAGAGGGCACCTTTGCCGGCAGAACTTCTGAAGATCAACAGCAGCCAGCCGGAACAAAAGCTTGTAAGTTACGCTGCTGATCGCATTCGCCAGGGACAAGTGCTGGGGATGCCGACCGACACTTTTTATGGCCTTGCTGCCGATCCGGTGAACCTCCGCGCCGTCGAGCGGATCTACGAGATTAAGAGCCGCTCGCGTCACAAGCCACTGTCCCTGCTGGTAGAGAGCGTTGACCAGGCAGAAGAACTTTCGCGCAACCCGCCAGACGTGTTCCATCAGTTGGCGGACAAATATTGGCCTGGGCCGCTTACGATCATCGTCAAAGCCAGTTCGCGCTTGCCCCTGAAGGTGACCGCAAATACGGGCAACGTCGCGCTGCGGGTACCGTCGGCCGCGATTCCGGTTGCTATCATTCGCGAGATCGGATTTCCCATTACGGCTACTTCGGCAAATTTGCTCGGAGCGTCGGAGTGTACGACGGCAGAGTGTGTTCGCGACCAGATGGGCGATCGCATTTCGATCATCGTTAACGGCGGCCCCACTGAGCGTGACACACCGACGACCATCGTCGACTTGAGTGGCGATATGACGCAGTGGCAGATCATCCGGGAGGGCGCAATTCCGGCAGAAGAGATTTCGCAGATCCTCTGGCACTGATGTCGCGTACTCGTCGGCCTCGAATCTGGTGGCGGCTCCTTCTCGCTCTCTTTGCGGGAGCTCTGGCTTGGGTGGTGGCGATCTTTTGGCTCATCAGTCGCCAAGCTGGTCGCGATGAATCTCGCAAGGCAGATGCCATCGTTGTCTTTGGCGCTGCGGAGTACGCTGGTCGTCCATCGCCTATCTATCGGGCACGCCTCGATCACGCATATACGTTGTTCAGGAGCGGATTCGCTCCGCTGATCATTACCAGCGGGGGAGCGGCCGATGATCCGAACTTCACCGAGGGAGGAGTTGGCAGAGATTACCTTGTCTCGCGCGGCGTGCCGGATGGTGCAGTAATCGCTGAGACACAAAGTGGAGACACCAGCGAATCGGCCGCGCGCATTGCCAATATTTTCCGGACAAATCGGCTGCATACCTGCCTCGCAGTGAGTGACGGCTATCACATGTTTCGCGTGAAGCGGATGCTGGAACGCGAAGGCCTGACCGCATACGCATCGCCACGGCCGGATTCTCGTTCATCCAGTCACTGGCAGCGGACCAAAGTGAAGCTGCGGGAGGTTATGAGCTATACAGCGTGGAAGTTGGGTTTTTGAGGAACGGCCAAAAATCCGGGAGCCAACCAAGAACTGGGGAAAAAACAGGGAGATTTTCGGATCGATGCCGGAAATCGTCAAATTCTGCCCAAAATACGCGAAATTCTCGCAAAACCAGGGAATTAACAGGGAATTCTGTGGATTTCTCTGCAAGCCTCGAGTTACGAAACAATTAGAGCTATTTGCGCGAGGATTCAAAAAAAGAACAGGGAATTATCAGGGATTGAACATCGCCTAAGGACGCTTCCGCAGACTGTTTGCCCGGCTATCTGACCAAAGCCATCAGCCGGACAGGTCCTTCCTCGGCTCCATCGATCTTTTCCGGGGCTGCAATCGCTATGCCTCCCGACTGAGGTACCAGGGAGAGATTCGCTACATTCTCCAGCTCGTAGATGCCCCGATTGGCAAGGTATGGCTTCTCGCTAGCTGGAGCCGCCGCTGTACCGGCACTCCCAATTCCAACGATGTTGCGGGCCTCGGCCAGAAAGTGCAGTGCGTCCTCGCTGAACTGCGGCGTGTGTTGTTTCTTTGACGTCAGGAGGACGATCGCTCCTTGCGGCACAGCGCCGTGATCGCGCTCATAGTCAGCTACGTCATTCATCGTGACCAGGGATTCCGAATCAGGAAAGTTCTTGCGTTGTGCTTCGATCACGGCGAGCGGCGCAACCAGACGTGTTGCGGGAAGGGTATCGACCGTCCAGACTCCTCCGCTCTTCGCCGGAGCTACCAGAATCGTATTACGCGACGAACTCAGATCGACTCTAAGCGTTGTCGACGCGGTGAGGTCCACCACCGCCCGAAACTGCGGTCCTGTTCCAAGGCTATGTGTTTGGGCTGCAAACAGCAGGATCGCGATGGAAAGCGTTGCTGCCACTACGCAAGCCTGAATCTTTAACACTCTCAAATTCATGAACTACTCTCAAAACCTAGTACGTAAGTCCAGCGTCTGGAGTTGCACGCCAGCGACTCATCTTATGAGATGCATGTAGTTACCATCCGTTGCAGCAGCTCAGGTTAAAAATCTGTGATGGACTGCCTGCAACTTGGGCCTAATTGGTTCTTTCTAGCGCAAAGCCAAACCACAGCGGATTCGATCCGTTGTAGTTGAGGGTGCGCTTCTGCGACGTGAACCCCATGCGAGCCGCGCTGAGTGCACAGTTCTCACATGACTGCTCCAACGGGATTTCGTATTTGCCTTCTCGTCCTGAAGTCGCGCTCCCGACCTCCCTACCCGAGGTATCGGTCAGGACAATTTTTGTACGAGGCAAGGGCCAACCGTCGGTATCGCTTACGAATCCTCTGACGCTGCCACGCGGCGCGAGTCCTTCGGGAGCGATTGCTCTCGCCTGGTAAGCAGGCCCGCGTAGAGGACGGCCGCCATACTCTCCAGTCACCTTCTCGTGCTCGAGCGCGAGCGTTCCGTTTACGAACACATACTCGATTCCCACACTGGGACGATTCGGCAATTCGAACGTCGCAACATCGAGTACTTTCGCCGGATTGAAGATGGTGATGTCGGCAAAGTAGTCCTCGCGTAGAAGGCCGCGATGGTCGAGGCGCACACGCTGGGCGGGAAGGGAAGTGAACTTGCGAATCGCATCTTCCAGCCGGAGTAAATGTTCCTCGCGAACATATTTGCCGAGGATTCGAGCGAAACTTCCGTAGGCTCGCGGATGCGACTTCGACTCACCGAGAAGGCCATCGGGCGCTACCTCGCCGTAATCGGTGCCGACGCTTACCCAGGGCTGCTGCATTGCGAGGCGGACATCGTTTTCCTGCATGCTGAAGTAGGCTGCGCCGATGCCATCTTTGCTCTGGATCAGGAGATCGCAAATGGCATCGAACGGCTGCTTGTTCTGCGTGCGAGCCACGTCCGCGACGGTGCGTCCTTCATATTGTTTCAGTTCGGGAACAATGGTGGAGACGAGCATGACGCCTTCCGGTCCGCCAACTCCGCGCCACATGTTTTCGTAACCCTTGCCTCCCTCAAGCTCCTGGCGGATGGCTTCTTTTGTCTTCGGGTCCTTCAACCGCGCGACCAGTGCTTCTGATCCACCTTCGTGATACTTCGGGGGAATGAGGGCGCCAAGCGATGTGGCGGAGGCGGTATAGGGATACTGATCAGCAGTAACGTCAATGCCATTGGTACGAGCGTCTTCAATCTTGGAGACGACCTGCGGCATCTTCCCCCAGTTCTGTTTTCCCGAAACCTTCAAGTGGAAAATCTCAACCGGAATATTCGCTTCGCGCGAGATTCGGAAGGCTTCATCGAGTGCCTGCATCTCCTCGTCGCCTTCGTTACGCATGTGGGTGACGTAGATTCCGCCGTACTTTGAGGCGATCTTCGCAAGCGCGATCAGCTCATCGGTTTGGGCATAGTTCGAGGGCGCGTAGATCAATGCCGTCGAGATTCCCATCGCTCCGTCGAGCATGGCGTCGCCCACGAACTCTTCCATATCTTTTAACTCGTCGGGAGTTGGTGCGCGATTTACCTGACCTAGAACCTTCTTGCGGACTTGACCGGCTCCAACGTACGTGCCTAGATTGATGGCCGAACCTTGCTTGGCCAGCCGGTTGAAATACTGGTCGAGACTCTCCCAGTCGACGGTCAGATGAAAGTGCTCGAGGAAGTCCTTCTGTTCTACCAAGTCGGATTTCGCAAACGGAGCGACGGACTCCCCTTCGCCCGTGATTTCGGTGGTAATGCCTTGTGTCAGCTTGCTAATCGCGCGTTTGTCGATCAGCAGGTTCGTCTCCGATTGCCCAAGCATGTCGATAAAGCCAGGGGCAACGGCCAGTCCGGTAGCATCGACTGTGCGCTTAGCCTTCACATCGGTGGCGGCGTGTCCGATAAACGCGATGCGGTCGCCGATGATCCCCACGTCTCCGTAGAACCAGGGATTGCCGCTGCCGTCAACGATCTTGCCGTTGCGAATGAGGGTGTCGTACTGCTGGGAGAAGGCTGATGCCGTGAAGATTCCGGAGAGGAAAATCAGCAGAATTCTAGTTTTCATGAGCGATGGACGGTGAGCTCCGTGGGTGTCGGACTAAAAGTGTGTACTGGTTTACCACGCAACAATCGTCGCAAGCAAAGCGGCTGCAAATGTGGAGAGGAGATTTACTGTGTTGTTGCTCAGCCGGCCGCGTCGCTCTAGCGTTGCGCCAAGCAGGCTATCCAGAAGCATTCCGACGATTGCCGCCATGGCGACCACGACAGCGCGACGCAGATCCAGTATGCCAGTGAGGAGTGCTTCCAGTGCGACCAAAGCAGCCGCGACCGCTCCCAGCAGCGTTCCCGGAATGCTGATAGCTCCGTCGGTTCCCGCCGGCACGATCCTTCCTGAACTGACTAGCCGCGCCTCAACTGCCAGCGCTTTGCCGGTCTCACTCGAAACCGTGTCGCAGGCTGCCTCAGCAAGGGCGGCGAGGCTTCCGACGATCAGAGGCAAACGATAAGGAGCAATTGCAGACAGAGCTGCGAACATTGCAGAGATTCCGACATTCGCCAGCACCTGTGCTCCATCGCGTCCACCGGCACGTTCGGCTATGGTCAATAGTTGCTTCCGCGTTCTTCCGAACTTAGTGGCTGCCAGCGTGAGGACAAAAACCAGAAGCACGGCAACGAAAATTGCCGGTCCACAGGAGAGGAATAGCAGCCCGGTAACCAGAAAGCCCGCGGCCGCGCCGGACCGGGTCACTCCGCGTAAGCTCGTGGCCACTAGAGCAAAGCCAAGCGTAATCAGGAGGGCTGGCAAGAGTCGCGTGCGGAAAGGAACCCTCAGGGCAATAACAGCGACCAGACCTAGCAGGACGAGTGCAAACACTATCCAGGCGCTCACTTTGCTGGTGCGAAGTGGTGCGGAAGCGTGAGAGACCGCGCCCGTGGATGGTGGTGGCAAGGACGGCACCTGCTGGGGGTACCTGCATCGTAACAAACGCGACCGTTTGTAATCTTGAATTTACGAGCTCCGAAGGTAGAATTACGCTCCTACGCTGTTGGGCCCTGTTGAGACAAAGGAATAACTATGGCTGCCTCCGTTTGGACTGGATATCTGACGTTTGGCCTTATCTCGATGCCCGTGCGGTTGTTTTCTGGCGCTCGCCCTAATCATGTCTCTTTTCACATGTTGCATCGCGACGATCATGTGCGGGTGAAGCAGCAGCTCATCTGCCCGGAAGAGGACAAAGTGATCGGCCGCGACGAGATCGTGAAGGGATACGAGTTCCGCAAGGGCGAGTACGTGATCATCGAGCCCGAAGAGCTCAAGAGGATCGAGCCGAAGACGGCAAAGACGATGGAGATTCTGGAGTTCGTCAAGGCCGAAGAGATTGATCCAATCTATTTCGAGTCGTCTTACTACCTCATGCCGGAAGAAGCAGGTAAGCGTCCGTACGCACTGTTGCAGAAGGCCCTTGAGGATAGCAAACATGTGGCGGTGGCGAAGCTCGCGATGCACAACCGCGAGTACACGGTGTTTTTACGGCCATATACCGGCGGCATGATGCTGCACACCATGTACTACCAGGACGAAATCCGCGAGGTTGAGAATTTCGGCAAGAGCGATGTTGAGATCAAAGATGCTGAGTTAAAGGTCGCGCATCAACTTGTGCAGGCGCTCGCCGCGGACTGGGATCCGAAGAAGTATTACGACACTTTCGAAACCAACGTTAAAGAGCTAATCAAGGCGCATCTCGAAGGCAAGCACGTGGTCGGCGTGGAGAAACCGAAAAAAGCCGCGCCAGTTGTCGATTTGATGGACGCGCTTAAGCAAAGCCTGGCACAGATGGAAGGCAAGAAGAAAGGTCCGCAGCGGGCGATCGAGTATCAGCGCGAGAATCAGGTGCGCATCAGCGACGAACCACAGGCTGTCGCGAAGAAAGTGGCCAAGAAGAAAAAGAGCGCGTAGAGCAAACACCCCAGTAGAGACGCAGCATGCTGCGTCTCCTCCATTGCGGCATAGGCTTCCACAAGATTGTCTTCCACCATGGTGCATCGTGAAGACGCAGCGTGCTGCGTCTCTACCTGATAAACCTCATATAATTGGATTGTCAGTCCCTCCTTAAGCCTCCCTGGCTTGCTGTTGTGACTGCATCCAGCTCATTTATGACCAAGCCAACCATCGCCGTAGCCATGTCTGGAGGAGTGGACTCCTCCACCGTCGCGGCCATGCTGCGGGCGGATGGCCATTCCGTGGTCGGGTTGACAATGCAGCTTTGGAATCAGCGACGACTGGCTGGGCGCGAGGGAATGCCGGAGCAGGTGCAAGGGCGATGCTGCTCGATCGAGGACGTTTACGATGCACGCCACGTCGCCGAACATCTTGAGATTCCGTACTACGTAGTTAACCATCAAGATCGCTTCGAGAGAGATGTAGTGCGACCGTTCGTTGACGAGTATCTCTCTGGCCGCACACCGATTCCGTGCAGTCTCTGCAACAATCATTTGAAGTTTGATCAGCTGCTGATCACCGCCCAGCAGATCGGTGCTGACCTACTTGCGACTGGACATTACGCGCGCGTTGAATATTCCCAGGAGCGCGGTCGATGGTTTCTGCTGCGGGGCCGCGATCTGAGTAAGGACCAAAGCTACTTCCTCTTTGGACTTACGCAGGAGCAACTGAGCCGCACGTTGTTTCCTTTAGGGAATATGTCAAAGCCAGAGGTTCGCGATTTGGCACACCAGCACGGTCTGGCGCTGGCAGAGAAGCCCGACTCGCAGGAGATTTGTTTCGTTCCCGGCGGGGATTACAAGCGGTTCATCGATGCATACCTTGATGAGCAGGGCGAACAACTGCCTGATACGTCGGGCGAACTGGTAACGACTTCCGGCGAAGTCGTCGGCACCCACGCCGGCATTCACAATTTCACTGTGGGACAGCGAAAGGGACTGGGAATTGCGACTGGATCTCCCCTTTACGTGATCGAGTTGCGCGGCGACAAGCGACAAGTGGTCGTTGGAGCAGGCGATGATTTGCGTTCGCAAACGCTGCGAGCGCATCGTCTGAACTGGATCGCTTTCGAGAATCTCGATCGGCCAGTGCGTGTGAAGGCCAAGATTCGCCATCGTCATGAGCCGGCAGATGCGGAAGTCAGAATGGACGGCGATTACGCGCTGGTTACTTTTGACGAGCCACAGAGGGCGATCACGCCTGGACAGGCGGTTGTGTTTTACGACAGGGACATTGTGGTGGGCGGCGGTTGGATCTGCTGATCTCTGAGCCCCATGGAAGCGATTCCAAAACGAATCCCCCTACTGGGCTGTCATCCTGAGCCCATCTTTTGGGCGAAGGATCTCCCGAGATGCGTCAGGCTCAAATGCATAGTCGCGGCTCTTTCACGAGACTCTTGGCCAAAGAGCCGACAAATTAATCCGATCATATCGCGGGAGATCCTTCGGCCAACATCGGGCCTCAGGATGACAGCGTGTAAGGATGGCGGCGGAGCAATGTAGGAATAATCGCTTTGGTGTGCCGCCCTGCCCTAGACGAACATTCCTTCATCATTCGTGCTGCGCTTACGCTCTTCGCGGACCTCGCGCTTCTGGTTCAGGAAGGCTCCGATTCCCACGCTGATTCCCTGAAGGATGCCGTTCACGCGGCGAACCGGCAAGAGAACCGAATCGTGCACTGCTCCGGTGGTCCTCTCTACACGTTCGAGCGTTCGCGTCATCATGTCATCAGCCAGCATGACTTTGTTTTTGGCGCGGAGGGCCATCTCTACCGCCGTGTCTCCGAGTGTAGCTGCCTGCTTCTTCAGCGTTGCCGACGCCTCGGTGAGATTCAAAGTAATCTCCTTCACCTTGGGCGTGGCGTCGGCCAGGATATCCCTTGCATTTTCTATCAAGGGCGTCGTTCGACGCTGAAAGTCGAGCGCGATGCCATGCGCTTGCGAACTAGTTCGGCGCACCTCGAGGTAGATGCCGAGAAGAATCAGCATCTGTAGCACTATAGCCACAGAGGTGATTGCAATGAAGGCGGTCAGTAGGTTGGAGTTCATGGGCATGCTCTCGGTCCACCGCTCTGAGCGATGGACCGGAGTAGCTGTTTTAGGCTTTGGGTTCGACCGCGTCGCGATAGGCTTGACGTCCGGCTTCAACCGCCGAAGTGATCTGATCTTTGGACCGGTTCAGAGTCTCTTTGCCCTTCTGGACGTACTGGTTAACCTGACCCTTGAATTCCTGGCTGCGGTTATTGAGGTATTCGCGACCCTCGTTTGCGGATTGCAGAATAGTATCGCGAGTCTCTTTTCCCGATTTTGGAGCGTAAAGCACCCCGACGAGCGCGCCGAGGCCCAACCCGGCGAGGAACCATCCAATGCTGCTGCTGTCGTTGTCTGCCATAACCTATGTGCCTCCCAGCAAAGATTGCTAAGAAGGCGATGTTAGCACAAGGGGCTTCTAAGCTGCTTAGCTCCTAAGCTGCTGAACTTTCGAAGCATTTGTTTGAAAAATTTTGCCCGGCACTCAAAGTCGGCGATGCAGGAGCTTAGCGGCTTAGAAGCTGGAAGAACCTGATTATCGACTCAATCCCGCGATAAAAATTTGGAATGTGGAATTTCTCGTTGGGAGCGTGGAGGTTGTCGTCAGGTAGTCCGAATCCCATCATCACTGAGGGAATGTGAAGATGCTTCTCGAAGTCGGCTACAACGGGAATCGATCCGCCACTACGAATAAAGACTGTGTCCTTGCCGAAGACTTCTTTCATCGCGTCTTTTGCGGCCTGCACGTAGTGATTATCGGTTCGGATCAGCATGGGATCGGCGCCGCTGAGCAGGCGAATGCTGATCTGAATGCCGCGAGGTGTGATCGACTTCACGTAATCTAAGTAGAGTTTGAATATTTCCTCGGGGTTCTGATTCGGGACGAGGCGCATCGAGATCTTCGCCGATGCTTTGGAAGGTATCACCGTCTTGGCTCCGGCGCCGATGAACCCCCCGGGCATGCCGTGAACGTCCATGCTTGGACGTGCCCAGGTTCGCTCAGCTACGGAATATCCTGATTCACCCGTAAGTTCAGTGCTGCCGACTTCATGCTCCAGATAATCCTTTTCGTCAAAGGGGAGCGATTTCCAACTGCGCAATTCGTCCGTGGAAGGCGTAGTGACGCGGTCGTAGAATCCCGGAATGAGAATGCGGCCATTCTCGTCTTTTAGTTTCGCAATGATCTGTGCCAGCGCGACGAACGGATTCGGAGCTGCTCCGCCGTACATTCCCGAGTGCAGATCAACCTTCGCCCCGCGAGCCTCGACCTCGGTGTAAACCAAACCGCGGAGCCCCACGCATAGCGTGGGCAAGTCGGGCGCATACATCTCCGTGTCAGAGACCAGAGCAAAGTCGGCCTTGAGTTTCTGAGGATTCTCTTTTACGTACTTGGCAATCGCTTCACCGCCGACTTCTTCTTCTCCTTCAAGCAACAGGCGGACGTTGATAGGGAGTTTGGAGCCTCCGCTCTTCATCAGCGACTCGAGCGCTTTGAGGTGCATGAACATCTGGCCTTTGTCGTCGACTGCGCCGCGTGCATAGAGGTTTTGGTTACGTTCAGTCGGTTCAAAGGGCGGAGTTGTCCATTCGTTCAACGGATCAGGAGGTTGTACGTCGTAGTGTCCGTAGCAAAGCGCCGTGGGCTTGCCTGTGGCATGTAGCCAGTCCGCATAGACGAGAGGATGGCCGGCGGTCTTGATGACCTCAACATGCTCAAGGCCGATTGCGCGCATTTGAGCCGCAAGAAAGTCGGCGGCGCGTTCGATGTCGCTCTTGTGCTGGGGAAGAGTGCTGACGCTGGGAATGCGGAGCAGGTCTTTCAGCTCTGCAAGGAAACGCGGCTGGTTCTGGCGCGCGTATTCAACAGCCGGAGAAGACATGTCAGCAACCTCCTTCTTCGAGCAGATTGTCGCGGCGAAACAATTCAGTATAGCAGCGGTAACTGATGAGGTTTTCTAAAACGGACCGCCGGGCGCTCTGTTGCTTACAAGCGCTTCAGTAGCTCCTTCGCTTGCTCCAACTCCGGAAAGAGCCGTTCCTCTTCCTGGAAGGCTTTCGGATGCACACAGCGACGGCTACCGTTTAGTTTCACTGGGTGCTTCAGGTGAAGCATCTCGTGATACACGAGATATTCCACTGCATATCTCGGCATGTCTGCGCGATCGAATACCCGGCTGATCACGATCGTATTGTGCGCAGGATCGTAATGACCGAGGCTTTGCCGCGAGGCATTGCGGCTCCAGGTCATCAATGGTCTGGCGAGTAATCCGTGGAAGAAGCGCCGATTTAGATCCTCAAATATTATTTCCAGGTCGTAGTGCCTGCCCTGAGGTGATAGCAGCACCTTTCGCCCTCGCTGCTGTCGTAGTAAGTGCGCTTTGCCGGACACATCTCTCCGTCCGAGGTATCGCCGATATCTCGTCGCATGCCGTCTCTCAATTTCCTTGCGGTAGAGCTTAGCCAGCAGAATGTGCGCGATCGCGTGCAGTACGTCTCTAGGTGCACCCGAGAGCAAGTCAGAGATTCGTACTAACACTCTTCCTTCGCGGAGCCGGATGGTGTTGTTGATGTTGGAAAAAGGGAAAAACTGGACATGGAACTCAGGGAAGGGAGCTCGTGGACGTAATTCGCGATACGCCTCCGAAAAAATTTCCTGGAGCTTCGGGGTCACCTAAATCGAATTTAGCACGCTAGTGCAACCGAGACGCAGCATGCTGCGCCTTTGTATCATTCAGCTTGAAGCTACGACTTCTTCTTTTTCGCAAATTTGACGTTCTGTTCCTCGAGCAATTTGCGTGTGGCATCGGCGCTTCGGTTTACGGAGTCAATCGCATCTTCCAGAGAAAATTTGTAGTCGGCGGCCTCGTCCACATGCTTGGGGTCCGCGGATGCGATCTTTAACTCCCGTAGCTTGCCTTGGAACTCGCTGTCCATCTCCACAACTTGCTTAAGGGGCTTGCGCAAATCCGCGCTGCGCTCGTTATAGTTCTGCACGTTGTCATCCACTTCATCTACGAGACTGGCAATGTCCTCCAGCAGATCATGAATCTTCTGACCGCGGTCCTTGGCCATTTTGGGATCAGAACGCACTTGCTCGATGGCTACCATGCGTGCCTTGGTGAAGTCCACCATCAGCTTTAGGCGCTTTTCCGGCTCAATAGCGGTTTCGCGCAGTTGATCCACCTCTTTTTCAGTGAGGGGATCGCGATCTCGAACTTGTGCGCGCAGAGGAAGAGCGACCAGCAACGTGAGAACGAAATAGATGAGAGGACGAGTGCGCATAACTCTACCTAATGCTTGAAAAGTTGGTTCAGGATCTCATCGTCCGCGGCCTCGATGCGCTTCACGATCTCCATGATTGCAGCACGATTCTCTACAGCCGTGGATTGAGCAATATCGGCCAGGCGGCGCGATGCCTTATGCAGAGTTAGCTCGGCTTGCTTCAGTTTGTGCTTCGTGTTTTTAGAGCCATCACGTGCTTTGTCTGCGTAGGTGCCGATGTCGGTGAGAGCTTGCTGCGCCGGTTCCAATTTGCTGGCATTCATTTGCGTATCGAACTGCTCAACCAATTCACGGACCAATTCCGCAGCATCGATGCACAAGTCGCGCTCCGAATCGCGAGCGACTCTTTGCTTTAATTCCTCGATCCTCGCGGAGGCTTGCTGTTCCGGAATGTCCTTCTTGTCGGCAGCGAAACCGAATGAAACCGAGCATAACAACGGAATGAGGAACAGTCGTTTCACTTCAGCTTTTCGATCGCGATTAGTCGGTGCCGCGCCTTCCATTCCTCATCGGGATACTTGCCACTGGCCGTCGCCAGGAACTGTTTGTAATTCTGCGTGGCTTCAGGATAGCGTCGCAGGTGGTCCAAGGCGGTTGCCCTTAGGAAGTATGTTCCCGGATTGTCGCCTAGTAGCTTAGTGCGGATGTCGAGTGCCTTCAAGACCAAGTCGTAATGTTGATTCTGGTTGGCAGCTATGGCCACGTCGCCATATGCACTTGCCAGGTTGGGATTAAGCTTTACCGCAGCCAACAGTTGCCCTTCAGCTTCTGGCCATTGGTGCTGACGCATCAACAACAAGCCATACTGGTAACGAAGCTGGGAGTCATTTGCGTTCTCCTCCACGAGCTGTTTATAGACGGGCAGAGCCTCGGCGTCTCGGCTTACTGCCATCAACAATCCTGCCTTCTCTCGCAAAACCTGAGGATTGTTGTCGTTGCTGGCTCCGCTGAGTTGCGCGAGGGCCTCTTCGTTCTTTCCCTGTGCTGCTAACAGGCGGCCTAGCAGAAGGCGAGCTTGAGCGTCCGCAGGGTTGGTCGCGAGATACTCACGAACGCTCTTCTCCGCTTCGCCATATTGCTTGGACGCGACGGAAACATTCACTAATCCGCGAAGTGCTTGCGCACGAGCTTCGCCCTGGGTTCCAGCGAGTGCCCTCTGATACTCAGTGCTCGCCGCGCCGAACTTGCCGGAGCTTTCGTAAAGTTCACCGAGCAGTAGGTGTGGCTCAGGATCCGCGGGAACAAGCTTCGCAGCTTCAGCAAGGGCCAGTTCGGCCTCCGCAGGTTTGCTCGCGAGTTGGAGTTTGCCGAGAGCAAGCCAGGCGTCCTCCTTCGATCGCTCGGGATGGCTGGCCGGTTGAAGTTGGGTTGCGGCCTGAAGATAACGGATCGCTTGATCGGGCTGTCCGGAATTTGCCAGAAGCAGGCCGAGGTTCAGATTTGTCTCGAAGATATTCGGGTTAATCTCTAGCGACTTCCCGTATGCAGTCAAGGCTTCAGCATCGTGATTCAGTGCTTGCTGGCAATACCCGAGGTCGTACCAGGCCTGATAGCTTTTGGGATCCTTTGCAGTCGTTTGCTGAAGCAACGGCAGGGCCGCAAGGTGGTTGCCTTTGGCAAGCAGTGCTTCCGCTTGATCGAGCAAAGTAGATGCGGGCGAAGGAGCCGATTCGGCAGCGGGATGGTGGCGAACAGTTCGATGTGTATCCTGAGCGAGGGCGGCGCTCAGGCTAACGAAGAGAACAGTGCCACAGAAACATTTATTGAAGTGCAGAGCCCTCATTGGATTGCGAATTCCCGTTTTTGGACAAGATGCGTGATAGCCATTGTCCCGTGTAGGACTTGTTGTTCCTTGCGATTGCCTCCGGAGTACCCACGGAAACTACCTCTCCGCCGCCCGCCCCACCCTCTGGGCCCAGATCAATTACCCAATCAGCGGCTTTTACTACGTCCAAATTGTGCTCAATCACAATGAGAGAGCCGCCCGCCTCGATTAATCGCCGAAAGGCCGCTAGCAGTTTGCTTACGTCGTCGAAGTGAAGGCCAGTGGTCGGTTCGTCAAATATGTATAACGTTCGCAGTGGCGACGATTTGCGCAACGTTCTGCCGCCGTTGTTGCCCTCCTGCTGTGGCGCGCGTTCGTCGCGTGAACGCGGAGTCAAGTGCGCTGCCAGCTTCATGCGCTGAGCTTCGCCGCCACTCAAGGTGGTCGCCGATTGCCCAAGGCGGAGATATCCCAGTCCGACTTCTTCGAGAACGCGCAACTTGTCAGTGATTTTGGGCACGCCGGAGAAGAAATGCAGAGCTTCTTTGACGGTTAGATTTAGCACATCGTGGATGTTCTTACCCTTGTAACGGACATCGAGAACAGATGCCTTGTAGCGCGTGCCTCGGCACTCTTCACAGATGAGTTCCACGTCGGCGAGGAACTGCATTTCAACCGTTACCGTTCCATCACCCTGGCAGGCTTCACAACGGCCTCCGGGAACATTGAACGAGAAGTGCCCGGCGGCATAGCCGCGCTTCTGCGCCTCCGGCAAGGAGGCAAAGAGCTCACGAATGGCATCGAAAGCCTTGATGTAGGTAACCGGATTCGAGCGTGGTGTTCGGCCAATCGGAGATTGGTCGACCAGAATTACCTCTTTGATCTGCTCACCGCCCTCAAGCCGCTGGAATAATCCTGCGGCACTGCCGGCGTCAGTGCTGCCAGTCGTGGCGGCCACCGCCTTGTAGAGAACGTCATGAACAAGCGTGGATTTGCCTGATCCAGAAACGCCCGTAATCACCGCCAGCACGCCCAGAGGAATGGTGACGTTCACATTCTTGAGGTTATTGGCTCGTGCCCCGATTAGGCGCAACTCGCCCCGAGCTTTGCGACGCGCAGAAGGGATCGGAATTGCCAGATTATGGCTAAGATATCGGCCGGTCAATGAGTGGGCGTTGCGCGAGATCTCGTCGTAAGTTCCGGTCGCAACTATTTTCCCCCCAAGTTCGCCCGCACCGGGGCCAAGATCGACGATGTGATCTGAAGCGGCCATGACTTCCGAGTCGTGCTCCACTACCAGGATTGTGTTTCCGAGGTCACGGAGTTCGTGCAGTATCCGGACCAGGCGGTCCGTATCGCGGCTATGAAGGCCGATCGATGGCTCATCCAGCACATACAAAGCGCCTACTAGACGTGAGCCTAACGATGTAGCCAATTGAATCCTTTGGGATTCCCCTCCTGAGAGGGTTGAAGCAGTGCGATCGAGAGTCAAGTATTCGAGCCCCACGCTGTTTAAGAACCCGAGCCGGTCGCGAACCTCTTCCAGAATCTTCTCGGCAATTGCAGCCTGTTGCGGGGTCAACTCTACCTCGGCGATGAATCGAGCTGCCTGTTCGACTGTCATCGCTGTGATCTCGCAGATGTTTTTGCCTTGAATCTTTACAGTGCGGGCCTCGGCCCTGAGCCTCTGGCCCTGACAGTCCTGGCACGTGGCATATCCACGATAGCGGCTCAGGAACACGCGGACGTGCAGCTTGTACTTCTTTCGTTCGAGCAGAGCAAAAAACCCCGTAATGCCCGGAAATTTGCCGTCGCCTTGGAGAATTAGGGCACGCTGATCACTTTCAAGGTCGCACCACGGCACGTTCATGGGAATGCCATGCACCTTGGCAAAACGCTTCAGTTCGGCCTGAAAAGCCTTGTACTTGGGCTTTGTCCAGGGCTCAATTGCCCCTTCGTTGAGAGTCAACAGCGGATTTGGAACCACCAGGTTTATGTCGAAATCGATGGTGTTCCCGAATCCCTGGCAGCGCTGGCAGGCTCCATAAGGATTATTGAACGAGAAAAGCCGCGGTTCCGGCTCCTCATATTTGCGTCCGCAGTTCTTGCACTCGAAACGCTGGGAAAAACGAAGCTGCCGCCACGGCGAGTCGTCGCGAGGCACAATTTCAAAAACTGCCTCCCCGGACTCGCGGTATCCGATCTCGAGCGCGTCCACAATCCGTGCGCGCTGGTCTGGCGCGAAGGCTATCCGATCAACCAGCACAAACAGAGGCTGTGCGAAGTTGATCTCCAGTAAGGACTCAGGCGTAGAAAACTCGTAGATGTTTCCGTTCTGATACAGCCGGTTAAAGCCCCGGCGGCGGAGTTCTCCGAGACGCTCTTTCAGTAGATCGCTTAACTCTGATTTTTGAGGAGCCGATGTTTTGACCCTGCCGCGGGCCTTCTTCGTCTGCGCCGCCTGGGAAGCAGTGGCTGAGACGGGAAACAGAACATTCAATCGAGTGCCTTCCGGCAGTTGACTTAGGGCCGCAAAGACTTCGTCAACTGTGTCTTTCTTCACCTCGATACCGCAATTCACGCAATAGGTGCGGCCAATGCGGGCGAAAAGGAGACGCAGATAGTCATAAATCTCGGTGGCCGTGGCGACCGTCGAGCGGGGATTGCGCGTACTGTTCTTCTGACGAATCGCTATGGCAGGTGATATGCCATCAATCAGGTCTACGTCCGGTTTCTCAATTCTTTCCAGAAACTGGCGGGCATAGGCTGATAAAGACTCCACATAGCGCCGCTGGCCCTCAGCATAGATGGTGTCGAACGCCAGGGAAGACTTGCCCGAACCGGAGACTCCGGTGACCACAGTCAGGGTATTGTGAGGGATCTCAAAGTCCACATTCTTCAGGTTGTGAACCCGCGCACCCCGTACAACAATGCTCTCGTTTGACATCCCAGGCAGACAGTCCCAGCCGCTCAGAAGGCTCTCGGTGAGGTTCAGAAGGAGCTGCGGAATCCTTCATTATAGCTGAATGGAAAGAACCCTCGCCGGACTCGACAAAGCTGGGAATCTGAGGGGCAAGTCTGATCGACGTCGAATCTTCCCTAAATGGGAATCAGATCCAAATCAGGAGCCGAATGGATCGTTTAGCTTTCACTAAGAGAATCTGCTACATGCATTGCATCTCCCCTTGATTCTGCAAGCGCTCTGTCCCAAAAAGGTCAGAATTCGAAAAGAACGTGGCCAAAACGGAACCTGCATGTTTGTAATCACTTAAGCCTAAATCTAGTTTTGGAAGAGCGTCTGCAGTGTGCGGATAAGTGCTCCTCGTCGCCTCCCAAGACATTCTCAAGCAAGTCCTTCATTCAGGGACTCAGGGACTGCGGGCGAACGGCTGATGAAAGCCGGAGGGAGCTCCCCGCCTGTATCTGAACTGCTGGTCGCAGACTCTGACCCTCAATCAGCGGAGTTGAGCCGGGACATAGCCGTTGCTGCCAGTCTCACGCTTCGTACCACTCAAGACTCTGAAACCACGCTCGACCTGTTGGAGTCAGGGTTGGTGGATGTCCTCCTACTCAGTGAGCAGCTTCCAGGAGGATCGGATCTTGAACTATTGAGGCACATTCACTATTGGTATCCCGAGACTCAAGTGATCATGCTTTCTGAGAGTCCGAGCTATGCCTCGGCGGTCCAAGCAATCAAATTGGGGGCATTTGACTATCTGCCTAAGCCCTTGGATAGCCAGGTTCTTGAAGCTACAATCGAGCGCGCTATGGAGCACCGCCGGACGGAGATGGGTCGTGCCGCTTTGCGGGAGCCAACAGATGCCGAGACAGCCTACGGCATCGTGGGTACAACAGCTGTGATGTGGAAGCTCTACAAAGTCATCGGGAAAGTCTCAGCAAACATCCATCCTGTCCTCATTCTGGGCGAGAGTGGCACAGGCAAGGAGCTTGTCGCCCGAGCGATTCACTTTAGCGGCACACGGAGAGAGCGGCCATTCATTCCCGTAGATTGCGGCGCGCTGGTTCCCACCCTGATGGAAAGCGAGTTGTTTGGTCACGAACGAGGATCATTCACCGGAGCGGAACGGTCGAAGGAGGGACTACTAAGAATTGCCGAAGGTGGGACAGTCTTTCTCGACGAGATTGGCGAACTTCCAGTAGAAGTTCAAGGAAAGCTTCTGCGAGCCGTGCAAGAGAAGGAGATCCGCCCTGTTGGAAGCACCAAGCGCATTCGTATCGATGTTCGCGTAATTGCGGCTACAAATCGGAACTTGGAGAAGGAGATCAGCGAGGGTCGTTTTCGCAAGGATCTCTACTTTCGCCTGAATGTCGTCACGATTAAGGCCCCGCCTCTGCGTGACCGGATAGACGATATCGAACCCTTGGTCAATGCGTTCCTCGACAGGATTGCGAGAAATACTGGACAGCCCAGAAGGAAGATCTCTCGCGAAGCAGTGCGGATGCTAAAGACGTATTCGTGGCCGGGAAACGTCCGCGAATTGGAAAACTTTATCGAGCGCGCCGTAGCGCTGGGCAGCCGAGACACGTTGGAACCAATCGACTTCCCCAGTCAGCTTAGCGCTCACATGAAGCTACCTCAATTCTCCACGAGCGAACCCGCGCGACGTTTGGGCCGCGTGCTTCCCATCGCCGAAGTCGAACGTCACGCAATCCTGAATGCGGTTGCTGAAGCTAAGGGAGACAAATTGCTGGCAGCTCGTATGCTGGGAATTGGTAAGACCACTCTCTACCGAAAGCTCCGCCAATACGAGAGTCAAGGATCACAATTCCTGCTGTCGTCGAGCTCCCCGACAACTACTGCATCCTAAAACGGATTCATCTCGCTGATAGCAAAGAATTTCTGGCGCGCTTTGACGCAGTGACATAGGCATCCTAAGTGGTGCGCCTTTGTTCTAACTGCTCACCCGCTTGTTGCTGGTTCCCATTAAGCCAAAACCATCGTGGTTCGGAACGCACCCAAGGGTGCCGGCAGTCGAGAAAGAGGAGATCAGCGTTGCAAGGTGACGAAGGCAACCTGCTAATGGATGCGAACAGTGCAGTTCGGTCCCACAATGGACGCCCAGCCGGAGATCACGAAGATCCTACGCAAGCTCAACTAACAGAACAAATATTCACGCTAGGAGATTGGTTTCACAACATTAATATCAACGGAGTTTGGACCGCTCCAAATCATTTCCTGGGTGACTTTCCCAACGTCAAGTGGAAGCAAATCTCGAAGGCCTTTCCGGAGGATCTCCGGGGAGCTTCTGTCCTGGACATTGGCTGCAACGGAGGCTTTTACTCGATTGCCCTGAAACAGCGCGGTGCGAGTAGGGTACTGGGCGTAGATGTCGACGACAGGTACTTGAGTCAGGCCCGCTTCGCCGCTGACACCCTTGGACTAAATATCGAGTTCCAGAAACGGTCCGTTTACGATGTCGATCAGATTCTCGGCCAATTCGACTACGTCCTCTTTCTGGGAGTCTTCTACCATCTGCGCTATCCGCTGTTCGCCCTCGACAAGATCGTTAAGAAGGTCGGAGGAAAGCTCTTCTTCCAAAGCATGATCCGTGGATCTAAGGAAGAACGAACATGGAAAGAGGATTACGAATTCTGGGACATGAAACCATTTCAGGATCCTGATTTCCCACGCATGTATTTCGTCGAAAACCGGTACGCGAATGATTACACCAACTGGTGGATCCCCAATCGCGGGGCCGTTGAGGGGATGCTGCGCAGTTCAGGCCTGGAAATCGTTGCACATCCAGAGGATGAAACTTACGTGTGTGAGCCGCGCCGAGTGCAACGCGACGGCAAATACTTGCTTGACCTTGAACTGTCAGGGACGTTGTAAACCTAAACGACAGAGGAACTCACGAATGGTTGAAGCAGTAATGCTGTGGAACGAACCGAACAATCTTTCCCATTGGGATTTCAAAATTGATCCTGAGTGGAAGATGTTCGCCCAAATGACGATTGCTGCAGCCAACGCCATCCGCAAAGTCAATTCGGAGTTACCGATTGTACTCGGCGGGATTTCGCCTATTGATCCTAACTTCATTCAGCTCATGGGCTCACACGGTGTGCTCGACGCGGTGGATGTCGTTGCTATCCATGGTTTTCCGCTGGATTGGAATCACTGGAATGTGAATGATTGGCCGGCAAAGGTCGAAGAAATTAGAGCGGTGACCAGGCTGCCGGTCTGGATTTCGGAAGTCGGCGCCTCGTCCTTTGGTGCGGAAGAGGTACAGTCCTTTGGCCTGCAAAGGATGTCGGAGATGCTGCTGGGGAACGTGGAAAGAATTCACTGGTACAGCCTGTTTGACCTGCCGGCTTCTTGGACTGCTACGACTCGCCACAAGGAAGCGGAAGGCAGCGCCTACTACCGTCATTACTACATGGGACTGCTGCGTGAGGATGGAACTCCGAAGATGGCCGCTGCCGAATTTCCCAAGGGGCTGGGAATTTGTCAGTGGTTCCACTACGAGGATCATCGCCTCGATCCGGCGGTTGAATGGTTTCGCAGGCTCAAAGTTCGCTACGTACGCACCGGCATGAGCTGGGCAGATAGTTTTCGTGAGAACGCCGAGGCCTGGTTCGATCGTCAGATGAGCGCTCTGGAACCCTTCGACACGACACTCACACTGTGCTTCACTCCTGAGCATCTTGGAATTGCTTCCCACTACACGAGTCCACCGAAAGATCCGAATACCTTTGCGGAGTTCGCGGAATGGGCAGTGAAGAGATATGCGGCGCCCAGAGCCAGGAATCTACTAGAGGTTCCAGACGCGGCCCAGCAACAAGTTCTTGAACCTTCGGTAGTCCGGTGACACGCAGCAAGAAAAAGAACTGGAAAGTGGATTGAGGCAGATGACTAGAAAGAAAGTCTTGATTACCGGCGGCGCTGGGTTTGTAGGTTCGCACTTGGCGGATGCCCTGATCAGCGTGGGCAGCGACGTTCGAGTCTTCGACAACCTGTCCCCGCAGATACACGGAAACGGAGCTCCGTCCTATCTCGCCGCCGATGTCGAATTCATGTTGGGAGACATGCGTGATCCCGCCGCCGTCAGCAAGGCGATCGAGGGAGTCGACGTGATCTTTCACCTAGCCGCCGCCGTAGGTGTGGGGCAATCGATGTACCAGATTTATGACTACATGGGCGTAAACACTCAGGGAACTGCCGTGCTCCTGCAAGCTTTGCTCGACCGCAGAGCACAAGTGGAGAAGCTCGTGGTGGCGTCCTCAATGTCGATTTATGGAGAGGGACAGTACTTATGCGCTAATTGCGGCGATTGCGCCCCAGGGCCCCGACCTTCCGAGCAGTTGGCGGGGAAACGGTGGGAGGTCTTGTGTCCGGATTGTGGCGCAGAGCTTACCCCGGTTCCCACTGCGGAGAGCAAGCCGTTACAATGCACCTCCGTTTACGCCCTCTCAAAAAAAGATCAGGAAGAAATCTGCTTACTCTATGGGCGGACCTATGGTTTGCCTGTAGTTGCCCTCCGGTATTTCAATATCTACGGAACAAGACAGGCGCTCTCGAACCCTTACACCGGAGTTGCTGCGATCTTTGCATCACGCCTGCTGCATCTGAAGGCCCCTCTTGTTTTCGAAGACGGATGCCAGATGCGCGACTTCGTCAGCGTGCACGATGTGGTCAGTGCAAACCTGCTGGCCATGGAGTCAAAGAGAGCCGACGGTCGCGCAATCAATATTGGCTCAGGCATGCCGATTTCAATTCGGGAAGTCGCTTCAGCACTTTCCCGCGCCCTGGGCTTGCAGGTTTTCTGTGAAATCACCGGTAAGTATCGAGCTGGTGACATTCGCCATTGCTTCGGGGACATTTCCAAGGCTCGGGAACTAGTTGGATATGAACCACGAGTGCGGTTTGAGGATGGCGTCGCAGAGTTGGTCGAGTGGTTGCGAGAGCAGAGCCCTGAGGACAAGGCAGAACGCATGGTTGCCGAGTTACAGACGTTTGGGCTTACGGCATAGAGGAATTTTTAAATCTAGGACACGAGACGGATAGTCATGGACAGTAAACGTTCAGAGAAGCGATCGGCGTTAATTTTTGGGGGTGCTGGCTTCATAGGTGCGAACCTTGCGCGCCATCTGCTGATTGAGACTGATGCAAGTGTGCATGTCTTCGACAATCTTTCCCGTCGCAGTGTGCAGCATAACTTGGCGCTGCTGAAAAGAGCAGCAGGATCATCGGGAAGACTGCGGGTCACGATTGGTGACGTGCGGAATGCATCGGCGGTTGAGCGGGCCTGCATAGACGCGACCGAAATCTATCAATTCGCGGCTCAAGTTGCGGTTACAGGCTCAACTACTGATCCGAGATATGACTTCGAGACAAATGCGATGGGGACTTTCAACGTCCTCGAAGGTGCCCGCAGTTCCGGCAATCAACCCTTCGTGCTATTTACCTCGACGAATAAGGTCTACGGAGAGATGATCAATGAGCCGCTCCAGCTTCGTGGCCGACGTTACGCATACGTGAATCGGGAGTGCGTTTCTGAAGAACAGCCACTCGACTTCCACTCTCCCTATGGCTGCTCCAAGGGCGCAGCGGATCAATACGTTCGAGAGTATTCCCGAATGTATGGACTACCAACGGTAGTGTTCCGCATGTCCTGTATTGCTGGCGAAATGCAATACGGCAATGAAGATCAGGGCTGGTTAGCTCACTTCCTTTACAGCACATTGCGGCGCGATCCGCTCGTAATCTACGGAGACGGCTGTCAAGTTCGCGATGTGCTTCATGTAGGTGATCTCGTGCGCGCCTTTGCTGCGGTCAGAGCATCGCTCCCCAGATCGTCGGGTCAGATTTACAACGTGGGCGGCGGCTCGGAGAACGCGATTTCTCTTTTGGAACTGATGGACGAGATCGAAGGTCTGACAGGCGAGCGCATCCGGTACACAACCAGTTCGCGTCGACCCGGAGACCAGCTCATATACGTAAGCGACTACTCCAAGTTCGCAAGTCACACCGGGTGGAAACCGCGCTCGTCGGTTCGCGAGACATTAGCAGCTATTTACTCATTCTGGCAAGATCACCGCGAGCTATTTGGCGGAGTTCCCGCTCACCACAAGATCGAGCAGCCATTACCGGCTGCCCTGCTTGAGAGCGCGGCATAATGAGGTACGCGTTTGTTAACCCAAATTGGGACTTCGGCGGTTCCACATATTTCGGCTGCCAGGAGCCACACTACCCGTTAGAGCTGTTGTTCGCCTTTGATCAAGTAGTCGCGGCAGGGGGCGAAGCCTTATTACTCGACGCTCAGGTCGAGAATTTCAGCACAACTGACGTTGCGCCCCGTGTTCGCGACTTCCGGCCTGACTTCCTGGTAATTCCGACGGCGCCATCGTACTTGTTCTGGCGCTGCCCGCCCCCGGAACTTCGTGTCCCGCAGGAGTGGTTCGCAGCCCTGCAACGGTCTGGCGTAACAGTGGCGATCGGTCCTCACCCTTCCGCAACACCAAGCGCCACCATGCGCAAGACGAAATGCGAAGTGGCCTTGCGCGGAGAACCAGATCAGACTTTGCCGCAGCTTGCTGTTAAACCTTGGCACGAGATCTCAGGGTGTTGCTGGCGTGATAGCAAGGGCGAACATATTAGTTCCGACCTGGGGGTAACAGACATGAAGGCTCTTGGTGCGCTGGACTTCCACAATTACCCAGTGGAACTCCATGCCCATCGCCATCATGTTTTCAGCGGCCATGGACGTGGAGCCGAGCTGGAATTCGCGCGCGGATGTCCGTGGTCCTGTACCTTCTGCAATAAGACGCTATTCCGCGACAAGTTCCGTGAGCGCTCGGTTGAGGTCGTTCTGGCGGAGATCGATTGCTTGATCTCCCGTGGCGTGGATTACATCTATTTCATCGACGAAATATTTGGGGTAGGGAAGGACGTTTTGCGTTTACTCGAAGGTATCGCAGAACGACATGTGAAGATTGGCTTCCAATCCCGAATCGATCTCTGGACCGAGGAGACGCTGGACCTTCTCGGCCGCGCGCATTGCATCTCCATGGAGTGCGGGATTGAATCGATTACTGAACAGGGCAGGGAAGGGCTGAAAAAGAATTGCCGAATCGATACGCGCCGGATTGGCGAGCTATTAATCTATGCGCGCCAACGAATCCCATGGGTACAGGCAAATCTAATTTTGACGCAGCACGATAACAAGGCTCAAATTCGTCAGTGGCAGGATCAGCTGAAATCGCATGATGTATGGGTTAGCGAACCTGTCCCGATGTTCCCGTTTCCTGGCAGTCCACTGTTTGTGCAAACGTTTGGTGAGTCGCCCGACGATAATGCATGGGAGCGAGCGCACCACTTCTACATGTCGCAATTTCAGGACAAGGGCTTCAGCGATATTCAGGAGCAGCAGCCGGCCGCTATCGAGGATCTCGAATGCATGTATTGATGACTGCAGATACGATCGGAGGGGTCTGGACCTATACCCGCGAACTGGTCACGCAGCTTTCTCGCCTTGGCCTCAGGATCACGTTGGTGAGCTTTGGGGAGATCCCATCGGCAGAGCAATCAGAGTGGCTGGAGGACCTTCCGGCGGTGTCGTACTACCCGACTGCATTCCGTCTGGAATGGATGCAGGACGCGCAATCCGATCTAGAGCAGTCGGCCGAATTCCTCAGATCTCTTGTCGCTGAAACTAAGCCCGATTTACTGCACTTCAACCAGTTCTATTATGGGACACTCGATTGCGAGCAACCGCGAGTTGTTGTAGCGCACAGCGATGTCGTCAGCTGGTGGGTTGCCGTGCACGGCGTCGAGCCGCCGGCAAACGATTGGATTCGGCATTACCGCGAGAATGTGATTCGCGGCCTAAACCGAGCCGACCTCGTTGTTGCTCCTACGCGATGGATGCTGGACCAGGTCTGTCTCCATTACAGTGAACCCCTGAAGGCTGCGGTCGTGTACAACGGCCGTGACCCGCGACTGTTTGACTCCGATATCACAAAGCAGAATTACATCCTTTCAATCGGACGCCTTTGGGACGCGGGCAAGCAAGCTACGTTGTTGTTGCGAGATGATCTGCCGTGGCAGACGATCTTGGTGGGCTCCGAGCAAAGTCCTGAAGGAGCCATAGCCTCGGCACAATCCATGGGACGCCTAGCCAAACTTCGCGCAATCGGGCAGCAATCTGAGAAGCAACTTCGGCAATTACTTGCAGGCGCTTCGATGTATCTGGCCACCTCTCGGTACGAGCCGTTTGGACTCGCGCCTCTGGAAGCCGCGTTCTCCGGCTGTCCGATTGTCGCAAACGACCTTGCTAGCTTCCGGGAAATATGGGGGGAGGACGCCATCTATTTTGAGCGCAACAATCCTCAGAGCCTGGTATTCACAATTCAGGAACTTGCATCTAACCCCTTGCGGCGTTCGGAATATGGACAACGTGTCCTCCACCGAGCGCGCACGAAGTTCAGGTCCGAAAAGATGGCAGAGAATTATCTAACCCATTACCGTCGCCTAATTCATTCGGAGGTTGCAGCCGCTTGAATGGCAAGCTGCGAATTGGGATCTTCGCGCATTCGCTCGTATCTGACTGGAACCATGGCAACGCGCATTTCCTCCGTGGTTTATCGCGAGCATTGGTGCGTCTTGGTCATCGGGTTCGCTCATTTGAAGAGCTTGGAGCATGGTCACTTGCCAATCTGATCCGCCATGAGGGTGAAACAGCGATTGAGGCGGTCGACGATTTCCGACGGATCTATCCAGAACTCGACATCCACTTCTATAGAAACGACACGACACTGGGTGGCTATCTGGAAGAGGAGCTCAAGGACGTGGATCTGGTTCTCATCCACGAGTGGAACGAGCCCTCCGTTGCGAATAAGGTTCTTGCGCTCAAGGAGAAGTACGGGTTCAGAGCTCTGTTTCACGACACACATCACCGTGCGTACACGCGTCCCGGAGAGATCTTGAGATTCCACTTGCACAAGGTCGATGGCGTACTGGCTTTCGGCGAAGCGATTCGGCGCATCTACGCCGAAGGCTTTGGTGTAACGCGTGTGTGGACGTTTCACGAAGCTGCAGACACCGATGTGTTTGCCCCGCAACTCGCCAAGCGAGATATCGATGTCCTGTGGATTGGGAATTGGGGTGACGATGAGCGCACCCGAGAGCTAACCGAATTTTTCTTGGGACCGGCCAGCACATTGCAGGGGCGACGTATTGTGGCATATGGAGTCCGTTATCCGGAAAGCGTTCTCGAACATTTGCGCCAGTCTGGAGTCGAATATCGCGGATACCTGCCAAATCTAAAGGCTCCGGCGGCCTATAGTAAGAGCGCTCTTACACTGCACATTCCCCGACGTCAATACGCGAATGGCCTGAGCGGGATTCCGACGATCCGCGTCTTTGAGGCACTTGCCTGTGGCACCCCGCTGCTTTGTTCCCCATGGGCAGACACTGAGAACATGTTTCGGCCCGGACAGGATTTCCTGTGCGTGCCTGATGGTCGAAGGATGTGCGCGGCGATCCAGGACCTTCTCAAAGATGCTGGCGCCCGTGATCAGCTCGGGGCAAATGGGCGTGACACGGTTCAGAAGCGCCATACCTGTACGCATCGCGCCGAGCAGTTGATCGGTATCTACGAGGAGAGTCTGCGGTGAAGATCTTCGTCTTCGGTTCCAGCATCACGTCTTCGTACTGGAACGGAGCCGCGACCTACTACCGCGGAATTTATAGCAATCTTGCCCGCCTCGGACACGAGATCACCTTTGCTGAGCCGGATGCGTACGACCGGCAGCAGCACCGCGATTCTGGCGACTACAGTTATGTTGAAAGCGTTGTCTATTCGAGCCCGTCAGATCTTCCCCAGCTATTCAGACAAGCTGCCCAGGCGGATCTCATCGTCAAGCACAGCGGCGTGGGTGCTGACGATGCTGAGCTTGAGCTTGCAGTAGTTCGAACAATCGAGAGCCACGCGATCCGCGTCTTCTGGGACGTCGATGCCCCCGCTACACTGGCGCGTGTTGAGCATGATCGAAGCGATCCATTTCGGTCGCTGATTCCTGAGTACGACCTCATCCTTACATACGGGGGAGGGCCACCCGTCGTCGACCATTACTGCCGATTAGGGGCTCGTGATTGTTTTCCCATCTATAACGGCCTCGATCCGGAGGCTCACTTTCCGGTAGCAAAAGACCATTGCGTGGAATGCGATCTTGTCCTTGTTGCCAATCGTCTTCCAGACCGGGAACGCCGAGTGGCCGACTTCTTTATTGGGGCAGCCGAACTCGCTCCAGATCTACATTTCATTTTGGGGGGCGAAGGTTGGGAAGGGAAACGTCTGCCTCGAAACATTCGCTGGATTGGACACGTCGGCACTGCGGATCACAACCGCGTAAATTGCTCGGCGCGCGTGGTTCTAAATCTAAATCGCGATTCCATGGCCAGCGTTGGTTTCTCTCCTCCGACGCGAATCTTCGAAGCCGCTGGGGCAGGGGCGTGTCTTATCACGGACGCATGGACGGGAATTGAAATGTTCTTCGAACCCGGCGAGGAAATCTTGTTGGCATCGTCGGCTGGTGAAATCGTAACTTTGCTCCGAGACACCGGCAGCCAGCGGGCCGGGCAAATTGGAAGCGCCATGCGCCAGCGCGCTTTGCATGGCCACACCTATGCGCAACGTGCGGCGCAGGTATCGGAACTGCTGGTTCGAGTCGGAAACCAGCAGAGTGCCGTAGCATAGGATTGTCCATGAAAATCGTCGTTTTTGGTTTGTCGATTACCTCCGCCTGGGGCAATGGTCACGCAACTACTTTCCGCGCCCTTCTTAAGGCCCTTCACAACCGCAAACACGAAATCGTGTTCTTCGAAAGAGAAACTGACTGGTACTCCGATAATCGCGATCTTCCCGATCCTCGTTACTGCAAATTGGTGCTTTACGGGCTCTGGTCAGAGGCTCTCCCTAGAGCGCGAAAAGAGCTCGACAGTGCCGATGTGGGCATGGTTGGCTCATACTTTCCCGACGGAATCACAGCCGTGGACGAATTACTGAACAGCAGGGCGACAGTAAAAACGTTCTATGACATCGATACACCGATCACAATCGCAGCGCTGCGCGAGAAGGGGAAAGCCGAATATTTGAAGGCGGAGCAGGTGCCAGGACTCGATGTGTACTTCAGTTTCACGGGTGGACCCTTGCTTCGGGAAATCGAAGATCGGTTTGGAGCAAAACTCGGGTTCCCTTTGTACTGCTCAGTCGACCCGGCCGAGTACTGTCGCTTCGCAACGAACAAACGCTTCGCCTGCGATCTCAGCTATATGGGGACTTACGCCCCGGACCGTCAAGCCAAACTTGAAGACTTGCTGGTAGGTGCCGCCGTGATGTTGCCGAAGAAAACTTTTATAGTGGCTGGGTCACAATATCCGAAGAGGATTCGCTGGCCAAAGAACATTCGAAGGATCAGCCATCTGAATCCAAAATGGCATGCTCTTTTCTATTCATCTTCGCGACTGACTTTGAACGTCACTCGCCGCGAGATGGTAATTGCGGGCTATTCGCCTTCTGTGCGATTGTTCGAAGCTGCAGCTTGTGGAGCGCCGATCGTCTCTGATGATTGGTCGGGCCTCGATTCGTTCTTTCGCGCAGGACGTGAGATTCTACTGCCTGTCGATGCACAAGATATCGTTCAATATCTCTCCTTGCCGGAATCGCAACTCCGGACTATTGGTGAGGCAGCTCAGACTCGGGTCCTTTCCGAGCACACTAGCGAGATCCGCGCAAAACAATTTGAAGACGCGATTTCAGTTGCAAAACAGGGCCGTGAAAAGCCTATTTCTGCCATTCAGCTGGATGAGGTCGCCGCTCTACCGGTTTCTTAGGCGTGCCATTAGTGCACGTTATCTTGCGCCAACGTCCTCCCCAACTTCCGGCATCTAAATAGTTTGCACCGTTTCCAATTAACTGCCGAGCCAGTCCGGCCCTAAAAGGAGTTCAATGAGAATCGCCCTGATCGCTCCCCCTTTCATCCCAGTTCCCCCCGTAAAGTACGGAGGGACGGAGCTTTTTGTGGGCTGCCTCGCCGAGGGCCTGAAACAAAAGGGAATTGACGTTGTTGTGTACGCGACAGGCGATTCCAAAGTTGGCACCGAGGTCCGCTCGCTTTATCCGCAATCAGAGTGGCCGCTGCAGGACGAGATGTTTTCGAACTTGAAGGACGTTAACCACACCTTCTGGGCGGTGTCAGACGCGATGCACGACTGCGACATCATCCACTTGAACAACGCTCCCGGCCTCTCCGCCTCCAGCTTCGTGAGCACTCCGTTTGTTTGCACCATCCACCACCCACGCCAGACGACTTTGAGCGATTTTTATTCTTTTTACCCTGACGTTAACTACGTCACCATTAGCGACGCTCAGAAGTCGCTCGAAGCGATGCCAAAGATGACGACGATACATCATGGCATCTCGATTCCGGACTATCCCTTTCAGCGAGAGAAGCGGACGTATCTAAGCTTCATCGGCCGGCTCGCGCCGGTAAAGGGGACGCACCTCGCAATCGCTGTGGCACAAAAGACCGGAATTCCGCTTAAAATCGCCGGAGAGGTACAGCCGATCTTTAGGAGTTATTTTGAAGAACAGATCAAGCCACATATCGATGGCAAGCTGATTGAATACATCGGCGAGGCCGACATGCAGATGAAGAACGAACTCCTCTCCAATTCGATGGCGATGCTCTTTCCCATTCAGTGGAACGAGCCCTTCGGATTGGTGATGATCGAGGCCATGGCTTGTGGTACGCCAGTGATAGCTTTGCCCGGCGGCTCGGTGCAAGAGGTTGTTCGCGACGGCATCTCTGGGTACGTATGCAACAGCGTAGATCAGATGGTGGAGCGGGTTCGGAATCTGTCCATCTCGCCCACCATGATTCGTCGTTACGCACAAGAGAATTTCTCCGTGGACGTGATGGTGAAGAACTACATCAGCCTCTATGAATCATTGATCGGCGACGAGGGAGCACTTGCCGAGGACGAGACAGTTTCTCTGTCGCTGGAGCCCGGGGCAGCGGCATGAGCACGGCAACTCGAATTCCCCTCGAGGAACTCGAAGAGGTACCTTCTCCGTATCCTGAGCCACAATTGGGGTTTCTGGTTTACGAACCGAGAAAAGTCAACAATCTCACGCTCATCGATGGCAAGACTTTTCTCTCCACCACGGTTTCTGGCGATATCACACCCCCAGGAGCTCCGGACGTCGGTTTTTTTCACGACGATACGCGCTTCCTCAGCCGTCTGGAGCTAAGGGTTGGCGGACAGAGGACGGTCGTGCTCTCATCCAGCACAGAGAACACTTTTGCTTCGAAGATAGAGCTCACGACCAGCACTCTCGCGCAAATCAATTCATTCGATCTGCCGGAGAACACGATTCACATTCGACGCCAGCAACTGCTGGCGTCCGATGTACTCTACGACTCGATTACGGTTTCAAATTTCAATCAGTCGGAAGCCGAACTGCTGATCGAAATCGCCGTGGAAGCAGACTTCGTTGATGTCTTCCAGGTTCGGGGGTGCGCCCGTCACAAGTCCGGCCACTACTACCGTCCGATAGCGCGAGGAGATTCACTGATCTTTTCCTATCTCGGGTTGGACAACGTGAGCCGCGAAACGATTCTCTGTTTTCAGACCACGCCAGACGAAATTGACAACAACGTACTGCGATGGAAGTTGAAAGTCCCGGCGACCGGGTTCCGCGAGCTTTTGAACACGGTCACCTGCCACGTTGCAGGCCGGACCCCGCGGTCGAAGGGAAAAAGCGTCGTGCTGGGATTTCGAGAAAGACGCGACGCGTACCGGCGATGGGAGCAGGAATCTACCAGCTTCAAGAGCAGCAACGACATCTTTGACGAGGCCCTGCGTACCTGCACCGCCGATTTTCACGCACTCCAGATTCCGGATGGCGATCAGCACGTTGTGGCTGCGGGCGTCCCCTGGTTCGCGACCATGTTCGGGCGCGATTCGCTGATAGCTGCCTATCAGTCGCTGCTGCTCAATCCACGCCTCGCCTGCGAGACGCTGCGCGTTCTCGCCAGATACCAGGGAAAACGCTCCGACGATTGGCTCGACGAGGAGCCCGGAAAGATTCCGCACGAGTACCGCAGCGGTGAGATGACGCGCGCCGGCGAAATGCCCTTCGGTCCTTACTACGGATCGGTGGACGCAACCCCCCTCTTTCTGATGTTGCTGAGCGAGACGTTCAATTGGACCGGTGACGCTGACTTAGTCGAAGAACTGCTTCCGGCAGCTCACGCTGCACTCGAGTGGATCGAGAACTATGGTGACCTGGATGGCGACGGCTTCATCGAGTACAAGCGCCGCTCCCCCAAGGGTCTGACGAACCAAGGTTGGAAAGATTCCTGGGATGCCAACATGCATCGCGACGGCAGCGTGGCCAATCCTCCGATCGCGCTGGTAGAGGTGCAGGGATACTGTCATGAGGCCCAGTACCGCATGGCTCAGCTTTTGCGCCTGTTCGGCGACACCTCGCGCGCAGATAAGCTGCGAAAATCCTCCGCAGAGTTGGCAAAGCGGATCGAAAAGAGCTTTTGGCTGCCGAATGAGGGGTTTTATGCCATGGGCCTGGATAGCGCGAAAAGGCCGCTTGAAGTTATCTCGTCGAACCCCGGGCATTTGCTCTTCACTCGAAGCATTGCAAAGGACCGTGCACGCCTAGTAGTGCAGCGCTTCATGCACGACGACATGCAGTCTGGCTGGGGATGGCGAACGCTGGCGCGCTCCGAACGCGTGTTCAATCCGCTCAGCTATCATCGCGGATCGGTTTGGCCTCATGACAACTCGCTGGTTGCGCATGGGATGGCGCTTTATGGCTTCAGGGATGAAGTCAAAGAGATCTTTACATCGCTCTATCAGGCGTCGCTGAATTTTCGCGACTACCGTCTACCTGAGCTCTTCTGCGGAGTGCAGCGCCACGAGAATGACGAGCCGGTTCACTACCCCGTTTCATGCTCTCCGCAGGCGTGGGCGTCGGGCGCCTTCTTCCTCCTGCTTACATCGCTGCTCGGCATTCGACCTTCGGCGCCGCGTAAAGAATTGAATATCGTGAATCCAATGCTGCCGGATTGGCTTGACTACTTACGCATCCGCAATCTGAGCATCGGGAAGAGTCGCGTTTCTCTGGACTTCAGCCGCAGCGGAGAACGCACATTTTGTAACGTTGTAGACGTGAGTGGCGAGAAGTTGCTGATTAATGTTGCTTTCAGAAAGTAAGAGTGCGCCAATCCAGCGAACCTTCTCATGCGGCTCAGGTGTCACCTCATCCTGGTTCAATAATGGAAGGTCTATCAAGTTACAGTGGGATGCGCAATCGAGTTGATTAGCTTCAAGTGAAGGCCGCCACGCGCTACGGCGGAGCTCAATTACACTTGAATTCAGAAAGCGAGGCCGATTATGACGGAAGTGAAGATCACCGTAAAACCCAACGGACCGTATCGAGTAGAAGGACCAGTGAAGCTCGTGGATGCCGAAGGTCGAGAGTGGGACCTCAGCGGGAAACCAGCATTCTCACTCTGTCGGTGCGGTGGATCAGTGAACAAGCCCTTCTGCGACGGTACGCACAGCAAACTCGGTTTCCAGGCTGCCGAGGCAGCAGTACGCAGCGAGACAGAGCAAAGTACAGCCCAGACCAAAATCTAAGCTCCGCAACGGCTCTCAACAAGTGTCGTCGCAAGCAGCGTCAATGCAATATACGGGTGACGCTAGAAAGGGCATGGGCAAACCGGAATCGGTAGTACATTGCATCGAGAATGTGGGCACAACAGAGGAACGTGTTGGTGTGACAGTTACACGGATACGGCGTATTGTGGATATAGTGTCGTCCCGGGTCAGAACGCTCATTCTACTGCTTGTTGTCTCTGCCATTCTCTACGTGCTGATCTCCCCGCTTCCGGAGATGACGGCTACGAAATCCGTACGGCCGTTTGTTCTTGTCTTAGCTTTCCTCGTTGTAATCGTAATCGCCGATTTCATGGCAGCCTCTCTCCTGAACGACACACAGTCAACGTTCGAGGACTGTTGCGACTTTCAGGCCGTGCTCTGCAGCAGATTATGTTAGTCACGTAACAGCGCAGAGAACGATCTCACCTTAGTATCGGGTTGCCCGTTTCGGGACACCTGCCACTGAACCAACTCACAAGGCACTTGTAAAAGAGGAAATGTGAAGACAAACGAAGTAATTCAGGCATGGGGAAGGATACTCGCCGGTTACAAGCCGTCGTTGTCGATTGAGATTACCAAGGAGTGTCCGCTGCGTTGTCCTGGCTGTTATGCGTATGCCGAGGGCCACGTGGCGCCCGGAACCAACCTCCGCGACCTTTCCGACCAGCGCGGAGACACTTTGGTTAAAAACGTCCTCGCCTTGGTGGACGAGTATCGTCCGCTGCATCTCTCCCTCGTGGGTGGCGATCCACTGGTGCGATTCCGGGAATTAGACGCCCTATTGCCGGAGCTGGAGAAGCGCGGGATCTTCGTACAAATTGTCACTAGTGCCTTTCGGCCGCTACCGCTCGAGTGGGCACGCATGAAGCGCGTGGGAATCGTTGTCTCCATCGACGGCTTGCAGCCGGAGCACGATGCCCGCCGCAAGCCCGCCACCTACGAACGCATTCTGAAGAATATTGCCGGACATCGGATCACCGTGCACTGCACCATTACCGCGCAGATGATGGATCGTCCCAGGTACCTGGAAGAGTTTCTCCAGTTTTGGGCGGCGAAGGAAGAGGTTGGCAAAGTGTGGATGAGCATGTTCACACCGCAGCGTGGAGAGGTGGCCGCCGAGATTCTTTCGCCGGTACAGCGCACGCAGGCTATCGAGGAACTGCTGCGGCTGCGAACGACTCACCAGAAGCTGGACATGTTCAAGGCGCAGGTGATGGAATTCGCACATCCTCCCGCTTCCCCGAAGGAGTGCGTCTTCGCGCAGACCACGACGATAATCTCCGCCGACTTAAAGACGCAAGTCACGCCTTGTCAGTATGGCGGTGATCCAGACTGTTCGCAGTGCGGTTGTGTAGCCTCCATGGGTCTTGCCGCCGTAGGAAAGCATCACCTCGCATTAGGACTCACAGCGGGAAGGGTTTTCGAGGTGTCTAACAGGGCGGGGATGCAGATCCGAAAGTGGCGAATGCGCAAACGGCAGCGTGGGCAGCAGAAGGTCGCATGAGGTTCACTGGCTGCGAGCGGCAAAGTCATTCCTGTAAACTTCGCCGCCCTTGATCACGAGTTTCACCTTCCCCATTACGTTGATGTCTGCTAATGGGTCGCCATCGACAGCGATAATGTCGGCAAAATGGTCTTTCTCAATCGTGCCCACTTTGTCCGACCAGCCCATGATGTCGGCTCCGTTCAGCGTGGCGGCGCGAATGGCGTCGATTGGCTTCATCCCCCACTCGACCATTTTGGGAAACTGCTTCCAGTTGTCGCCGTGCGGATAGACTCCGGCATCCGTAGCGAATCCCATGAGCGTTCCTGCTTGAAATGCCTTACGGAAGTTCTCGCGTTGTAACCTTCCGACTCCTTTTTCTTTCTCGATCGATTCGGGAAGCATGCCGTGCTTGGCTCCCTCGGCGAGGATGTAATCGTCGTTATAGATATCGAAGTCAAGGTAGGTGTGGTGCTGCTTGGCCATGGCGATGCCTTCGATGTCAATAAGGCTCGAGTGCTCAATGGTGTCGATGCCGGCGAGGATTGCTTCTTTGATGGATTGCGTGCCGTGTGCATGGGCCGCAACTTTGCGTCCGAGCTTGTGCGCCTCGTCCGCGATTGCCTTCAATTCTTCGGGTGTGTACTGTGGCGCTCCCGGCGTATCGCCCTTGGAGAGTACTCCGCCGGAGGCCAGCACCTTGATAAGGTCGGCGCCAAACTTGACGTTCTCGCGCACCTTCTCGCGCACAGCCCACGGGCCATTGGCAACGCCCTGACCAGAGTGGTGATACTCGTATGGAAGAAGGTTATCGTCGCCGTGTCCGCCGGTAATGGTGAGCGCCGGGCCCGAAACCTGCATACGCGGTCCCGGGATGTCGCCGGCGTTGATGCCATCGCGCAGAGCGACATCGGCGTAGCCTCTTGCTCCCACATTGCGGACACTGGTGAATCCAGACATCAACGTCTTGCGCGCGTTCTTAGCGCCAAAGATTGTCTCTCGCGGAACAGAGTTCCCGAGTTCGGCGTATCCAAATCCGCCTTCTTCCGGATCGCTAGTGAGGTGAACGTGGACATCGATCAATCCCGGCAGGCAGGTGCCCGGAGCATCGATGATCCGCGGTACACCAGGAGACGGCACGTTTCCAGACTCTACGGAAACGATCTTGCCGTTCTCGATGCGCACCGTGGCATTCGTGATGTAAATGCCCTGGCGCACATCAAGCAGCTTGCTGCAGCGCAACACGGTGACATTCCGCGCCGCAGTCTGCGCGAAGGCTGAACATGATGTAAGAAAGAAAGCTAACAACGAAACGCAAATGCGGATTCGCATCCGATCCTCGCCCAGAGTTTGAATTGAACAAGCGGACAATGTATCAGAAGAGAATGGAGCGTGAGGCGCCCTGGCCGGCGGTGGCGGAAAACGCCGGGCGAAGACACCCGGCGTTTGTTGTCTTCTGTAACTAGTAGCTATCCCTTCACATTCACAGTCGAGAACGCCAACACCACATGACCACTGGCGGGTTGTCCGAAGGCACGGGCGGGTTCGAAGGTGGTGAAGATCAGGGCGTTGTCGATTTTTACGCGCACCGCGTCGGAGTCGTGGCCCGAGAGGATGCGGTACTCGAGGACGCGCCCGCTGGCATCGACGTTAGCTTCGATCAGCACGGGCCCATCGATTCCCTGAATCTCATAGGGTCCGGCCGAGAGCCGTGGAGGCGTATAGAGCGAAGTCGGAATATCGTTTCCTATTTCGGGACGAGCGAAGAAGCCGATGAGTACGCCGAACATGATCACGGCGGTTACCAGACCGGCGGTTGCGGGCAACATAAACGTATTGATCGCGTGTTCGATTCTGAGCCCGATGTTTTGCAGAGTACGAGCCGCGCTGCGCGAGCGCTCCTGCTGAATCGCGATCTTCAATCTAAGCGGAAGATCGCTGGGCGCCTTGCGCGTCCCAATCGATGACAGCAGGGCCTGCGCGCGCTGCAGGGAGAGATAACTCGTGTGGCAAGGGCCGCAGTTTTCCAGGTGCGCGGAAATCGCGCGCATCTCATGACCGCTCACGGCCCCGTCTAGATAAGTAGAGAACTTCGACTTGGCTTGTTTGCAGTCCATCACTCGCTTCCAACCTCCAGTGACGCCACTTGCGCGCCGTGGCATGCAACCTTGAGGCCCAGATCGCGGCCCGCTTGTCTGGCATAATTCTCCAGACGCTTCTTTAGCGCGAACCGCCCGCGCATTAATCTCGACTTCACCGTGCCCAGCGAAACTTGCAGGATCTCGGCGACCTCTTCATACGACAGTCCTTCGATATCGCGCAAGACCACGGTTGTGCGATACGGTTCGGGCACCTGAGCCAGCTCCTGCTCGACCCTCGTACGAACTTCTTCGTGCGCTGCGCAATCGAAGGGCGAGTCATGCTCATCGACCAGGGTCTCTTTAAGCGCGAATCCCTGACCCTCGTCTTCGCCGGTCGGCGCTTCCATTGTGGTCTCGCGGCGTTTGTGCCGGAACCACCAGCGGCGTTGATTCGACGCCTCGTGCAGCGCGATGCGGTAAATCCAGGTCTTCAAGCTGGCTTCACCATGGAAGCGCTTGATCCCGCGGAAGACCTTAAGAAAAACTTCCTGAGTTGTATCCGCCGCGTCGGCAGGATCATTCAGGATGCGATAGACCAGTCCATATACCGGCTGGTGGTAGTGTGCGATCAGCCATTCATAGGCCTCTTCCGAGCCAGCTTTCAGTTCGGCGATAATCGACGCCTCCGCGGCTCGTACCGAAATCGCACTTGCGAGGTTTGCCAACGTAGTAACTCCCGCCATGCTTCTCACGGCGTTACCCATAAATTAGCAGGTCTCCCCGTCTTCTGCGATAGACAACCTCTACAGGGATAGACCCCAGGGTCCTAAGGAAAGTTCCCGGAATGGCTGGTGCTTTTCCCATTCCGAGGGGGCGCCCGGCACGCCTCCACGAGGCGGCAGGAACTCTCCAAACTCTGCTGTTATAGAGAACCGTATTCAACGGGTGGTTGCAAGCTTACTTTAGTTTCACTTTGGCGTGGAAGTTCCTGAGGCTGAACTGGCTGCGGCGGAACCAGTTACGGTATTTTTCTTCGCTGTCTTTTTCTTCTTTGCAGGCGGAGTCGGCTCGTTGTCGTCAACGACGATCTTCTTAGGAGGAGCCTGTTGCTGGGCGGCAATGGCAGCGGCCTGCGCTCGTTCGGCTGCGGCGAGACGGTCGTCAGCGGTGGTGGTCACCTGCTGCAGATACTCTCCATAGTTGCGCCGGTCCGCATCCAGGGCTGCGGCATGGGGGGACATCAAGTCATATTCCTCGCGCCTACCAAACGCGCCTGTGGATTCACTGACCGAAGCGACCACATCGTACAGTGCATTCAGATTGCGGTAAAGCTTGAAGTTGGCGGCCAGACTTTGCGGCGCTGCGCGCACAGCGGTGATGAGCCCTGGCAGAGCTCCGGTTATATTGCGTTGAATGGAGCCTATGTTCTCCGAGGCCTGACGCTTGGTCGTGGAGTCAATCTTCCACTTCTCCACTCGGAGCTTTCCGACATCAGCGTTGAGCCCAGCCGTTTCCTGCTCGATCCGCTGCAGCATGGTGGCGAGATCGCCTGGGTTCGACGGAACTATAGCATTTGCGGCAGTTGCAGCCGGTGGCTGTGAAGCAGGTTGAGAAGAAGTGGGTGGATTGCCAGGTGGATAGGAAGTTTGAGCTGACGCAAGCACCGATATTGCAATCGTCACCAAAAGAAAGCAGAGCTTCATCACATTAAAGAGGATACTCCCGGCTAGCAGAATTTGGCTCGCGAGCGGGAAGTATTCGTGCCCGCAACACTTTTTTAGAGGTCTTCGAGCGGGTCCGCCGGCAATATCAATTTGACGTGATCGGGTTAGTGGTGATGCCAGAGCATATTCATCTATTGATCAGCGAACCGGAAAAAGGGGATCCATCGATTGTCATGCAGGCGCTCAAGCAAGCGGTTGCCCGGCGTCCGCTGCGCAAAGCTCGAAAGAAATCTGCGTCGCAAATCGCACTGTGGGAAGATCGTCAGGAACCGTTTGGCAAGGACGCTTTTATGATTTCAATGTGTTCTCGGAAGGACGGGTGGCCGGCTTCTTACCGTTTAGGCTCTTGTGTCCGTTCCAACCAACTGGGTGGACGGGTGGCCCAGCCTTTCCCATTGTGGTTCTTGTGTCCAATTCCAACCAGCAGGGTGCCCCGTTCTCGCGCGGTGTTGAGGTGAGAGCAGGGAGGTAAGAGCCGGCAACTTCCTAGGATCTCATTATGTCGAAATAAGTTCCAGATTGTTCACCTTAATTGTTTGTGAAGTTGCCACAATGGGAATTACATGTACGGGACTCTTTGCACTTAGCGGAGTGCTTAGATTTCTTAGTACTGAAATACAAGAGTTTTTGGGGCCTGGAGAGTGCTGTTCTGAAACAAGCGGGGTGCCCCGCTTTTGATCGAGGAATTCCTGATCTTTTCTGCTGAAGAACCAAAGAAGTGGGTGCCCTCCCGCGGGACCGCCCGCAGTTCTCTATCTGGACGACATTGAAGAAATTGTCAGCATCCTCCGTGAGGCACATACCCGAGAGGGAAACTAAAACGGCACGATTTTGTACGCATCTGGGCGCTTTCTCGCGCCGCAGCCTATCCACCGACCTGCTTAGGCAAAGTCAAGATCGTGTACTGCTAGTTCCTACAGTAGCGTTCCGGGCGATCTGGATGCACTCTCAGTGTAGGTCCCTTTCGTCTCGGCGTCCGTTCACGGGTGCCTCCATGAAATTGGAGTGCCCAGGCCACACGGTCCGGTGAGTTGGGGAGCCCAACAGCATTCAGATATGGAGAAACTATGTACAAAAGATTCATCGTTGCGGTTGTAGGTTCGTTCTTGGTGTTATGCCTGGGTGCGTTTGCCGATGACGTCAATGGCATTATCAAGACGCGCACGGGAGAAACATTGATCGTGCAGACAGATGCGGGAAAAGAAGTCACCGTGGTTGTCACGGAAGACACTAAAACTGCAGACAAAAAAGGCCTCTTCGGCCTTCGGAAAGACCAATTGGGCAGCACCGTCCTGATACCCGGTTTGAAGGTGTCGGTTGAAGGAGCCCCCGATGACCAGGGCCGCGTCGTAGCCACACAAATAATTACCGACGGCGACGATCTGGAAACGGCTGAGATGATTCAGGCCGGCTTGCATCCCACAGCGGAACAGGTTGCAAAAAACGTGGACACCCTCGCTACCCACAATGCACGACTGGGAGTCCACGATGAACAGCTCGGGGTGAACACGCAAAACATCTCTGCCAATCAACAACAGACCGGTGCCAATCGACAACAGATCCAGCAGAACCTCAGCACGATCGAGGAACACACGCGGCGTTTCAACGCCCTAACAGACTTCGAATTGAAAGGCGAGGCTACGGTTAACTTCGCAGTCGGCAGCACCGAGGTCTCGAAGGAGGACGCTGGGAAACTCGATCAGCTGGCGCAAACTGCCAAGGGACTGACTGGTTACATAGTCGAGGTGGTCGGCTATGCCGACTCGACGGGCAGCGCAGCCATGAACACAAAACTCAGTGAAGATCGCGCCAAGCAAGTCGTGACCTGGTTGATGCAGCAGGGAGGGATTCCAGTGCGGCACATCATCGCTCCCGGCGCGATGGGCGAGTACGGAGGGCGGGCTCCCAACGAGACGAAGGCGGGGCGGGCCGAAAATCGTCGGGTCGAGGTAAAGGTTCTGGTTAACAAAGGAGTCGCTGGGAGCTAGAACCTGCTGCTCGTGGTGCCAGCAGACCAGTAAACTCACGCGCAGTTTGGGGGCTGTGCCACCTGCGCGTGAGCTATTACAACCATTCAGTTGTAGGATGCCCCGCGCGCCCTGGATCTACTTCGTTCCGACCTTCGCCGGAGTCGCTGAAGCTGAGAGATCCAAATGGGCGGATGGCGCACCCTCTTGCGGCTAGGCAGAGCCTTTGCATAAGAGTCTTCAAGACTTCGATTTCCTGCGTTTAATCATGATTATCGGGCGCTCGAGCCACTGGTTGCGGTGAGCGAAAGGGCAGCTTAAATTTCCGGCTAACTTCGGGCCAGAACTCTCGTAGCAGGTTGAAGCCTGCGTCTGTTCCGAGGGTGATGGCCATCTGGCCGGCCGACGGTCCGAAGCCTCGGCGATTCCCAGGATGGTACACGTTGCTCAGCGCTGTGGTGGACACTACTGTGAGCCATTCCGAGTAATTAAACATGCTTGTTCCGGAGTCGCTCTGCGTGACGAATATGTGGGCCAGCGCATGCCCCATACGTTGCTTGGTTCCACCCTCCTGCACGCGATAGTAACGAGGATCCTGCCGGAAGATGACCGGAAAAAGAAATGTGCCGAAGAACTCTCCGGCAGTATTGTCGGCCAGCGCAGCTCCAAAGCGCTGTCCGTACCCGGATGCGCCCTGCCCAAACTGCGAATCGTAATCTGCGGCTTGCGAGATTCCTGCGCTGAATCCTGCAACGATGAAGGTGACTGGTTCGACACTGTTTCGCGCAGCGAGAGTGAACTTTTGCCGAAGTGTTAACGGACAAATTCTCATTCCTCCAGTCTGCGGATTCATGGCCGTTTGGCTTTCCACCCTGCGCACCAGAGATGAAGCGACTCTCTTGAATGGTCCGTTGTAATCCTCAATCGCAAACAGCCGCACCGGCTTGAGGCAGCCACCAACCTGATTTTCTGTCCTCACGGCCTGTTGCGAACTCGCCGCGTTTGGGAGGGGTGTTTGACTGAGAGCGAAGGGCGCTCGAAGGGTGGCCAGCCAGGTTACGGTAAGGATTAAACCCTTCATTCTCCCACTCGGATCTTAGAAGCTCTCCGCGAACAAAGGGTTTTCGCGCTCACATCGTCTGTAACAGAATCGGAGTTTTTCCAAGAGTCAGACTTTTGGGAACGGGCAGTGAGCAACAACAAGAGGTTCAAAGAACATACACAGCAATCTTGACAGCACTGGCGCGGTCTCGAAACTCTCATTTCTGCCAGTCTCCGCACTTGATCAGTACTCGACGGTGTAGTTCAGCGCGGACATCGGATACAGAATTGCGGCGCTGCCGTCGATTACCGCGATGATTCGGTCTCCATCCGGCTTGGACCCGTAGACCCAGGCGTTACGATTTCCTTCTGCTTCCCGTGTACCCCACGTTTCATTTCGGCACTCTGTGACTTTGTTTCTTGCTGACCAACCATGAGCTGGCGATCACGGCATGAAGTTCCCAAAATGAGAGCTGGGCGCTGTTACAAGTTACAGTTATCGCTAAGCTATCCAAGCACTATGGTGCGTCGTGAGTGCCATAAGGCTCGCGATCGACATTCGGATTCATGCTGAACCCTGCGGAGCCCTCAACGACGCCCGAGAAATCCTTGGCGAAGAGGCAACCAAGTAGATGAGAATCAGACTAAGAATAGTCGGGACCATTGCTGCGGTGGTTTGTTCTCTGTTATTGGGTGGCAATCCTGGCTGGGCGCAAGAACAAGCGGCTGCGGGCGAAACGGCAGACTTGCAGAAGGCAACTCAGAACCCGGTAGCCAGTCTCATCAGCGTTCCGATTCAGAACAATAGCAACTTCGGTATTGGTCCGTTTGATCGCACACAGAATGTACTGAATATCCAGCCGGTCATTCCAATAGAGGCGAGTCAGAACTGGAACCTGATAATCCGCTGGATCGCCCCTATCATCTGGCAACCTGCCCCGGGTACGACCAACCTGGAAGTGTTCGGCATCGAGGCAAACACGCCTGCGTACTTTGCAGCTCAAAACGTGCAGAGCAACGTAGGCGTGTTCGGCTTTGGGGACATGACTCCAACTTTCTTCTTCTCGCCCTCCAAGCCACACAAGCTGATCTGGGGCGCAGGTCCGGTATTCGTTTTGCCCACAGCCACCAGTAAGGTGTTGGGGCAAGGAAAGCTCAGTATGGGACCTTCGGTTGTTGCTCTCGTGCAACCCGGTGCGTGGACCGTTGGAGCGCTGGTGAATAACGCGTGGTCAGTGGCTGGTCCTTCAGATCGCGCCTCAGTCAATCAGATGACTCTCCAGTACTTCATCAACTACAACTTAAAAAAGGGTTGGTACCTCTCGTGTGCACCGATCGTCACCGCGAACTGGCAGGCTGCCAGCGGCAATGTATGGATCGTGCCTGTCGGGGGTGGCGTGGGGCGAGTATTCCGGCTCGGGTTCCAGCCCGTTAATGTCGCGGCCCAGTTGTATGGAAATGCTGTCCACCCGGTTGGTGGTTCTTCATGGAGCCTGAGGATGCAGATTGCATTTCTTTTCCCTAAATCGCCCGCAAAGAAAAGCTAATCATTCCTTGGTTTTCTCGTTAAAGGAGTGTCACGACATGGTGACACAACAACCTGAATAGACAACAACTCGGACGCCACGCCAGCTCAGGGGAGACTTACGAAATTGGAAGTGAGACGTATGTCTACTCTTATCCTCTGGTGACAATGGAGGTGACTCGATACCAAATGACAAGCGGGCAAGATGTGTCGACTGTTGACATCGCCTTTCTTATAGAACCCGCCCGGCCCTGCGTCAACGAACAATCGGAAATCCTCAATGGCAAGACGCGTTGTCCTGATATTGGCCTCCAGTCAGCATCGTGCCGAGGAATTGATTACAGCTTACGATTTTCTGGTATTCCGAATCCTTCTCGAGAGCATCTGGAGTGAGCGAGTAATTTGCTGAGCTCATGGACTTGCGCGCATCCACGAGTTTGCGTTTCCACTGGTCGACCTGATTAAAGTTATTGGTCAACAACTGCAGGGCCTGCCGGTCTGAGTGACTGGAGGCGTCCACGCTGGCTAGCCGAAGCCCTTCGGCTGCGCGATCATGCAGAACTACAATCCGGCTGCCGTCTCCAGGTATGCCTCGTTGAATGGCGTAGGCCAACTTGGTGTGCCAATCCTTGATGAGAGCCAAGTCTTGAACAGCCGAACTCATGAACGGCCGCGTCATTCCTTCGTGAGGCAGTGTGCTGTCAGGAACAGCCGCGGCGGCAGACGAAGGGAGTGTCAGAATGATCTGATCTCCGTGAAAGCTCACTGAACCGTTGCCGATGCGGGCAAGCGACTCGAGGTCAATGAAGGATTGGTTATTGATTCGGTAAATCACAGCTTTCCCGCTCTGGCCGTTTATCACCAACGTGCGCGTCTGCAGTTCGGACTGCGCGACCACAACCGGCAGCAGCGCCATAACTGCGGTGGCGGAAATCAACGCGCTTCGATTGTGAACGCAACTCATCAACGCACCTCCTGCCGTTGCCGCACCCCGACACCAACAAACGCCGCGACAGCAACTACATCGGATGAATCGAAGTCTGTGAACTGGCAAAAAAGGTAGGCCTCCGGATCCTTTAAAAGGCGGAGTCAACCACAAAAGACTGCCGTAGGTGCGAGCTTCGACCGAGACTGCGACCATTCCCAATTACCAGTGTGGTTCTGTCGTTCTGAAGCCCACAAGCCGTTGTGGACGCGCCTGCAGCGATGTTCCAACTGGCTGCACGACATGCTGGCTGGCGCCCGTGCTGAGTTCTACCAGAGCGTGTGCAGTGTCTGCAGTTTAGTTGCTATGCATCTCAGCTGGACTGGTCACCGCTCAAGAATCCTAAACACTGGCAAAGTTGCCAGTATCTGCCCTGCGCTTTTGCCACTAAATCTGAACTGGGAAGTTGAAGCAGTTGCTTCAGTCCAACTCGTCTACTCGGCAACCTATGCACTTCTTCGCGGGAAGGAAGTTGTCATGAATACCGTCTCATACACAGGAACACTTGGAGCATGCAAATGAGGCAATACACTCCGCGCAGGGCGATTCGATTTCCTCCCCTGTTGCTGCTTCTTCTCTCTTGTCTTCCGGCGCAGGCCAAGCGACACGACATCGTCGTGATGAAGAACGGAGATCGAATTACCGGAGAGGTAAAGAGGCTCGAGCAAGGAGTTTTGTATATCGAACCTGAATATGTTTCCGATGCGTTTGGAGTGGATTGGAACGAGGTAGCAACGATTCGGAGCGCTGCTGGCTATCAAATAACTCTCGAGAATGGTGATCGTCTCGCCGGAACCATCGAGAAGGTCCCTTCCGACGGCTCCCCGGGCGCAGATTTCAAGATTCGCACCGCCGATCAGGAAGTGAGCACTCACGCCGCGAATGTCGTCAATATTGAGTCGAAAAAGAAGAACTTCTGGGACCAGCTCGCGGGCGCGATTGATCTCGGCTACAACTTCACCAGCGGCAATGATCAAACGCAAGTCAGCAGTAGTGCCAACGCTGATTACCTGAGCACGAAATGGAATACTGGGGTTGCACTCACTACTTCCTTCAGCGGTCAATCAGGGGCTTCCAAGACAAATTTGTGGCAAGGGACAACCTATGGTGAACGTTTTCTCAGTAGAAATTCGTCTTTGATAGGATTGGCCGACTTCCTCCATAGCTCCCAACAGCAGTTGAACCTTCGCACCACTCTCGGCGGTGGCTTTGGCCGCTACTGGGTTCGAACAAACCGGCAACGGTTTCAAAGTATCTTCGGTCTTGTTTTCACGAATGAGACGTTTGAGTCGACGATTAGCAATCCCACGAACAAGAACATAGAAGCACTACTCGGGATGAAGTATCAACTGTTTCGTTTTTCGCGCTACTCACTGCTCTCGCAGCTTTACGGTTTCCCGGGACTCTCCGATACTGGCCGCATCCGCGCGAGTACAAAGACAACGTTTTCCGTAAAGCTGGTCAACAATTTTCACACTGATTTCTCATTTTGGGACAACTTTGACTCTCGTCCTCCTATAAGCACGTCGAAGAAAAATGAACTCGGCATAACCAATTCCCTGGGATGGACGTTCTAATATGAGGCGTCTCTTCCCACAGCTGATGCTCTTGGCAATTGCGGGCTTCTGCGTCGCCCAGGAACCCGCTGCGCCCGGCAGTGCGGCGTTGGGGAATCGTCCTAAGATCGGCTTGGTTCTCGAAGGCGGATCGGCGCTAGGACTGGCCCATATGGGCGTAATTTCCTGGCTGGAAGAGCATCACATTCCTGTGAGCTACGTTGCCGGAACCAGCATGGGCGGACTGGTTGGAGGCATGTACGCCGCCGGGAAGTCGCCTGCGGAGATGCACGAGCTGGTGGATAACATTCACTGGAGAGAGGTGTTGCGCGGAGAGACTCCCTTCAGCGATCTCGACTATCGAAGGAAGGAAGACAAGCGGGATTATCCCAACAGCCTGGAATTCGGGCTGAAACACGGGGTTCGTTTTCCCGAAGGCTTCAATGCCGGACACGACGTTGGGCTCATTCTGGATCGCATCGCTCTTCCCTATTCGGGAGTAAAGAGCTTTGACGAACTTCCTATCCCCTTTGCTTGTGTTGCCACTGATCTCCGCTCGGGCAAAGAGCACGTTTTTCGCAGGGGATCTCTGGCGACTGCGCTGCGCTCCACGATGTCCCTCCCCGGAGTATTCAGCCCGGTTCGAAGCGACGATCACGTCTTCGCCGACGGCGGAATCCTGAATAACCTGCCCACCGACGTTGCCAAAGCTATGGGCGCAGACATTGTGATCGCTGTCCATTTGCAGGTGAGAAAGCTTGATCCTGCGGAATCCTTGTCATCCATCGGCGTGCTTAGCCGGAGCCTCTCTGTAGTAGTTGCCAGAACCGAGCTGCGCGGAATGGAAAGGGCCGACATTCTGATCACCGTCGATTTGTCAGGCTACAGCTCACTCGATTACGAGAAGGGCGCGGAGATCAGCAAGGTTGGGTATCAAGCCACGCAAGCCAAGGGCGCGATACTACGGACCCTGAGTGTGGATGACGAAACCTGGGAGCGTTACGTGACTGAACGCCAGAGTCGAGTGCGCACTGCTCCGGTTCCAGAGTTCGTTGAAGTAACTGGAACAAAACCGGAAGCTGCCCGGGAAATCGAGATTGCTCTCGCATCGGAGGTGAACAAGCCAGTCGACAGCAATACGATCGATCGCAAGCTCACGAACCTCACGGGAGTCGGACGCTACTCGCGGCTTGCCTACTCCATGAAGGAAAGAGATAACCAGCCGGGACTACTTATTCGGGCCGACGAGAAACAGTATGGTCCACCCTTCGTCCAGCCACTGATCGTTATCGATGGAGCGGAGTACAACAACGTTCGCTTTACCATGGGCGCACGGATTACCTTTTTTGATGTTGGCAGTTTTCGCTCGGAATGGCGCAACGATGTCAGCCTTGGGTTCGTTAATTTAATTCGATCAGAGTATTACCATCCCTTGACCTCTACGTCTCATTGGTTCGTCGCGCCTCTGGGCTTTGCCGATTCGTCACTATTCGACATCTATTCCAGGGATACGCAACTTGCTGAGTATCGCCACCGCCAGGCAGGTGGCGCTCTTGATTTTGGCCGCCAAATCAACCGTAGCTCCGAAATTCGATTGGGCTATCAAGGTTCGACGCAGAGATACTCGCCCCAGGTGGGAAATCCTAATCTTCTTCCTACCGTCAGGGGCCGCCAAGGCGTAACCAGCATTCGGTACTCGCTGATTGGAGTCGATAATCCAACGGTACCGCGGAGTGGCGTGCAGGCAAATTTCCGTACTGCATGGTTTGACGCAAATCCTGGAGCAACTTCCGGTTTCCCGCTGTCGGAATTGCAGATTGCCGTTTTCAAGCGGCTCAGTAAGCCCTCTTCCTTATTCTTTACGGCTGCAGGCGGCACGACCTTCAACGACAGTCGCACCGGCGTTCCTCCGTTCGCACTAGGAGGAATTCGAGATTTGGCCGCTTACGGCACCAATGAATTAATAACCCATCAGTATTTTCTCTTCCGGACGGGTTACATCCGTCGGTTGGCGCAGCTTTCCCCCTTCTTTGGAAAAGATATCGACTTGATTGGGGCTTATGAGATCGGAAAGGCGTACGGACTACCCAATGCATCGCGCCTTCCCACCGACGGCGTTGCGGGCATCGTGATCAACAGCATCTTCGGGCCATTGACGGTGGGAGGAGCCTATGGCGACACCGGCCATCACAAAGTCTTCTTTAACCTCGGGCGGATCTTCTAAAGCCTCTCTAACTTCGGCGCTTTGGCGGCCGAGCCTCCCTGATAACTCCCTGTTATTTTTTTGAATCCTGCGCCAAATAACAGTAAGTATCTTGTTGGTCGTTGCTTACAAAGAAATCCACAGAACTCCCTGTTAATTCCCTGGTTTTCGAAGAAAGTCGCGGATTCTGGGCAGAATTCGAGGATTGTGAGATCAAATTCGAAATTCCCCTCTTATTGTCCCTGTTCTTGGCTTCGGCAACTCGTTTGTGAGACTTAGTTCCCCGATCAACTCGCCCGCTGAGCCTTTGCCTCCGCCTCTTCTTTCGTTCCTGTCGATCGCTCCGGCGGATATGCGATGGTCCCCCGCAGCCGTGCCAGCGTCTGCGGGGAAACGTCGGGAAAGGGACTCTCGCCGTCGCTTTGCCAAGTTTGAACCAGATGCTCGGCTTCCGCCTCTTTCTTGGCATCAATCGCTTGTTTTTTCGAGAGAAACGTCAATCGCGATGGAATCGCCCAAACCGCGCCTTCTGCTTCAGCAATGTCAGCGATGCGAAAAAAGACGTCCTCCCGGATCGCGGCCATCTCAGCTCCATCAGTAGTCTGCACAAATGCGAATAGCTCCACTTCGTATCCGACAGACGTCATGCTCGCGAGGCGAAACCTTGCGCTCTCCTGCTGAATGCGTGAGTGGGCGTAAAGCATCTCGCGAACACCCGCGATCACGCAGCGCACCTGGGTGAGCGACGTTTCATAGCTAATGACGAGGGTCGTCCACAGTAGAAATCTGTTTCTGCGCGACACATTCTCGATGCCCACCTGCGCGAGCATCCCGTTCGGAAACGATATCTGCGTGCCCTCTCGTGCGCGCACACTAAGAGAACGCAATCCGATCTCCTGCACGGTAACATGGCGGCCATCGATCACGCATTCGTCGCCGATTGCAAAGACATCGGCAGCCACCAGAGTGATACCACCGATGAGATTCTCCAGTGTTTTCTGTGCGCCCAGTGCCAGTGCGATGCCGCCAATTCCCAATCCGGCAAGCATTGTCTTCGTATCAAAGCCGAGAATAGCCAGTATTGCGAGCACACAAATCGCAATCAGAACTGCTTTTGCTATCCCATGGAGCAACTGCACCCGCGAGATTGCTTGCTTCTTTTCCCTGCCGTTCGCCAGCATGCGTTGCTTGTTTGCATCCAGCATTGCTCCAATGAACCACGCCACGCAGATCGCGAACAGACCCGAGAGCATCCGGAAGTAATACATCCGGTACAAAATCGGCAATCCAATCCAGTAAACGCAGATGGCGTTAAGCGCGATAGCAGTGATGAACGCTGCCGGCTTCTTTGCCGCGATCCAGTAGTGAGCGCGACGCGCTGTACCATGCCGATCGCGATATGTCAGCAGGAGACCGATGAGTCGAAGGATGCCCCATGCTACGAATATGCACACCGCGATGGACAACAGTATGGCCAGCCATCGTCCGACTGGAACGCCAAGGAGGAGATATCTGATAAGGAAGTCGGGCAGGTACTCATCGATCGCGGGAGCTCCGGCGAGCTCGAACAGGTGGGGCACGCTATCCAGCGTCTCCTTCGAAACCAACCAAATTGGACCTGCCTTTTTCTGCGCTACCCTGATCAGCGTGAAGGAGGCCGCGCTATCTCCAACATGAAACTCTCCGATTACCTCAATATTCGGATCGCTAGAATCGTCGAGAGAACCTTCGGGCGCATCGCTCACCAAGGCGATGCTGGCGCGAAGAGAGGTATCCATCAAGGTGAGCAGCTGGCGCGCCAATTCCTCCGGATCTGTATCCGATTTGGGCGAGACCTGAAGATATTTGGCGGCGGTTGCGTAGTCTCCGCGATGGGCGTACTTCAGGAAGTTCAATACCGTCCTGCGGGGTGTCTCGCGGTGAAGTGCGTCAGGTGAAAGTGTGGGCTGGGTCGGAGGCGTGGCAGGTGTTGACGGTAGACCGGGAATTTGCGGATAGCACGCGCACGCAAATAAGAAAACGACCGCGCAAAAGCAACTGAGTCTGTACTGAACAACCTTCATGTCTAGGTCACCCTTTCTGCGATGCCGCACCTTGGGTTCGCGCACCTTCGGAGTTGTGATGAGCGCGTTTGGGAAAGCTGGTCAAACACGCTGCATTTGCGTCGATCAAAGCCTGCGATTCGAGACGAGTGGGTTTTCCGCGCCCATAGGCAGGAGCGCTGTTCAGCGCTTGCGACGTGACTAGTACTTGAGAAACCTCCTTGATCCGTCCAATCTTCCGCTGATTATTGTTGAATTGGCATATTAGGCCATCGCCCTTGGGGTTTCCGACTGTCAGAAAAAACAGGTGATGGGCTCCGGAAGGCCAGTGGCGTACGTCTGCACATGGACGAAACTCAACTTTTTCCAACTGTGCTGCAAGTTCTGACAGTTCCGAAGCGACACCTTAGGCAGCATGATCGCTGAAACAGTACGCTTTGTCTCTCCTGTGCCCTCCTGGTGCGTCGTGGTTCATCGCGACGCACCGTTTTTTGTTTGGCGATGAAAGTTCAACACCTGCCCGAGGAGTCGCATGTCTTAATGCTTACAGTTCATTGCCGACGCCCTCCATAGATGGCTCACCGGGATTCTCTAAGGCACAATGTAGAAACATACGCCATCCTTGCGTGGGTTAAGTCTCGATTCCATCCAGACCCGGCAGTTTTGACAGGTGTACTCCTTCCGAAGCGCTAGCAAGATGAATATCGTCATCCACGCTGGTGCTATGTCCTTGGATGGAACGCTTCCAATTCCGCAACCAGCGGATTATTGGAGGACTTACTTGAAGAAACAGATATTAGTGTGGCGCTCCTTTCTGCTGTTGCTTGTCGGCTGTTCGCTCACTTTGGTACCGGGAAGGGCACAGTCGCAAAACGCACCAAAGCAATCCACGCAAGCCACAGACGCACAGGAGAAAAATGTCAAGCAGTACGTTGAACTCCTACGGTCCAACGTTCGCCAGGAAAAAGCTCAGATTATGGGTGCTGTGATGCAGCTCGATATCGACCAAGCGGCGAAGTTCTGGCCAATCTATAGTGAGTACGATGCGGAATTAACGAAACTCAATAACTTAAGACTCGCGAACGTTCAGGAATACGCGCGGCACTATAACGACCTTACAGATGCCAAAGCAGACGAACTAATTCAAAAGGCACTGGATTATCGCAGGCAACGTGCCGACTTGCTCGCAAAATGCTATGGCCGTGTAAAAGCCTCATTAGGAGCAGTCCAGGCTGCGCGTTTCTTGCAGGTTGAAGATCAGTTGCTTCTGATCATTGATCTTCAGATTGAGTCGGAGTTGCCGATCATTGCGCACGGTTCGTGAATTCTACGAAGAGGATCGAGCAGATGCGACATGCGGTTGTTCGAGTAGCGCTTACGGTAACTGCGTTGACGATGATGTCCGCGCTAGCTACCGCGCAAAGGACACCCAAAGTTGATGTTCCTGCGGGGACCCGCGTTCTCATTCGAATGATTGACTCCGTGGATTCGAAGAAGCAGCAGGTGGGATATCGCTTTACTGCGAACCTGGAGACGAATCTTCAGGTCGATGACGCGATCGTAGCGCCACGGGGAACAATGGTGTACGGCCGACTCATCAATGCCAGATCGGCTGGCAGAATGTCCGGCGGTGCGGAGCTGACACTGGAACTCACCGACATAGTCATTAACGGTACAGCTTATCCGCTCCTGACCAGCACTTATGAAATGCGCTCGGAAGGCAAGGGCAAGAAAACGACACGCAGAATACTGGGCGGAGCAGGTTTGGGCGCGCTGATCGGAGGAATAGCTGGAGGAGGTACAGGCGCCGCCATCGGAGTTGCCGCCGGCGCGGTGGGTGGCACCGTGATGGCAGGAGCAACAAGCGGCAAGCAGGTATCTGTACCGAGCGAATCGTTACTCGAATTTCGGCTCGAACAACCAGCCAGCCTTCCGGCGGCGAGCTAGTTTATTCGGTCTGCCCTGCGGGCAGCAGAAGTCTTGCGTCGAGTGATTGCCGGCAGCAGACCGAGGTTGAATCCAAGGTTACTAAAAAATCGCAAAGTGGAGAAATGTATGTCAAGAATTCCGGTTTGGATAGCTATGGCTCTAATGGCAGTGAGTTCTGCGTTCGCGCAGGATGTTCGCTACAACTTTGACAAGAATGCAGACTTTACCAAGTTCAAGACGTATAGGTGGGTGCCAATAAAGGACGCCCAACAAGTAAATCAAATCGTAGAAAAGCAGATTCAGACTGCCATCGATGCGCAGCTCATACAAAAAGGATTAAGCAAAGTCGACTCAGACAAGGCTGATCTGTATATCGGATACCAGACTGCAATTGGAACGGAGAAGCAGTTCAACTCCTACAGTTCAGATTGGGGATACGGTGGCGGCTGGGGTCGCGGGGGATGGTATGGCGGGGGTATGGGAAGCAGCATGACAACTGGTTCAACAACCACTATTTATAAGGGTCAATTGGCCCTCGACATGTACGATTCAAGCAACCACTCCCTGGTCTGGCGAGGGGCGGCCAGCAAGACGCTCGATCCGAAGGCTAAGCCTGAGAAGCAGGAGAAGAATCTCAATAAGGCAGTGGCTAAGCTCCTGAAGAATTATCCACCGAAGGTGAAGTCGTAACCGCATTTGGCGGAGCACTCGGCGAAAAACAAGGACAATTACAGGGCGTTTTTCATTGCGAGCGGTGAAATCGAAGAATTCTGCCCAAAATTTTCAAATTTTGCTTCGAGGCAGGGATCTAACAGGGATTCCTGCCCGTTTCCACCCAACCCTCAGATTCTTCGTGGTTTAGCTCCTGTTTGCCACGATTTCCCAAAAAATATCAGGGATTCTGCAGGGATTTTTCGTCCCACAATGGAACTGTCACCTGACAGGACACTATGCGGCCATGAGGCTCCATTCCCGGCTTTTAGGGGGGCCGTTATGGTGTCGTATGGCGGTCAGACTGGCTGGTTTGAACCGATAGCCTAGGCGGTTTGCGAATCGGCCATCACGTCTTTCAGCGGCACGTCGACTTCGATGGTGGTACCGCCATTCAATCTGGATTGAATTGCCAGCGTGCCGTTCACGAAACGCACTCGCTCCCGCATGCTGATGATCCCGATACCGTCGCTCTTGAGCGCCTTGTCAGGATCGAAGCCAACGCCATCGTCATGGACGGTCAGATGAAGTCCGTCCAACGTGCCCTGC